>NZ_JBBAYJ010000017.1 GCF_037153975.1 Aquipuribacter sp. SD81 | reverse complement strand
TGAGGCCCGCCGCGCCCGCGGCGGCCGCGGCGCCCGCCGGACCGGTCCCGCCCGCGGCGGCGCGGCCTCGGGCCGGGCGCGCGTCGTCGTCGTCCTCGAACACGTCGTTGAGCGCGTTCCGCACGATGCGGCGCGGGTGGTACTGCCGGGGGTCGTAGCGGCGCCAGTCCACCTGGTCGAGGTCGATACCGACCTCGTCCTTCATCTGCGCGCTCGCCCCGGTGGCGAAGTCACGGGCGCGCCGCACGAGACGGGCCGCCCCCCGGGCGAGCTCCGGCAGCCGGTCGGGCCCGAGCAGGAGCATGGCGAGCAGCGCGATGACGAGGAACTCGCCGCCGTTGATGTCGAACACCACCGCACCTCCGAGCCGAGGGTAGCCGCGGGCGCCCGGGCCGCGGGACCGCCTAGCCCTGCTCGCCCTCCTCGAGGGTGACCGTCACGTCGAAGACGTCCTCGTCGCGACGCACCGTGAGCGTGACGTCGTCGCCGGGCTGCTGGGCACGGATCGCCACGACCAGCTCGTCGGACTCCGTCACGGGCCGGCCCTCGAAGGCGAGGATGACGTCGCCGGCCTCCAGGCCCGCGAGGTCCGCCGGACCGCCGGGGGTGACCGGCGGCTGGTCGGGGTCGTCGGACTCGGTGACGATCCGCACGCCCTCGCCCTGGTACAGCCGGTCCAGCAGCACCCCGACGACGGGGTAGGTGGCGACGCCGTCCTCGACGAGCTGCTGCGCGGTCCGCGCGGCCTGGTTGCTCGGGATCGAGAAGCCGAGCCCGATGCTGCCGCCCTGCGGCCCGCCGGGCGCCTGCGCGATCGCGCTGTTGACCCCGACGACCTCGCCCCGCAGGTTGACGAGCGGGCCGCCGGAGTTGCCGGGGTTGATGGCCGCGTCGGTCTGGATGGCGTTGATGAAGGCCGTCTGCTGCGTGCCGCCGCCGGCGGACACCGGCCGGTTGAGCGCGCTCACGATGCCCGTCGTCACGGTCGCGTCCAGGCCCAGGGGCGCACCCACGGCCACGACCTGCTCGCCGACGAGCACGCCGTCGGAGTCGCCGAACGGCAGTGCGACGAGCTCGCGGCCCGCGTCGGCGGGGTCGATGCGGATGACGGCGACGTCGTAGGACGCCTCGGCCCCCACGACCTCCGCCTCGGCCTGCGAGCCGTCGGCGAGCTCGACGACGATGTCGTCGGCCGGCTGGTCGCCGCCCGCCGCGATCACGTGGTTGTTCGTGAGGATGAGGCCCTCGGCGTCGATGACGAAGCCGGAGCCGGTGCCCTCGCCCGAGCCGTTCGCGACCCGGATCGACACGACGCTCGGCAGCACGCGGGCCGCGACCTCGGAGACGGCGGCGGGGTCCGCCAGCGGCTCCGCGGCGCCCGCCCCGAACCCGGACCCGGTCGCGTCGCCGGTGTCGGTGCCGGACGTGCCGCTGTCGCCGCGGCCCGGTCCGGCCGCGCCGGCGAGGCCGGTGCGGTCGGCGAGCACCGAGCCGCCCACGCCGCCGAGCGCCCCGGCGAGGAGCGCGAGCAGGACCGTGACGACCACGAGGCCCGCGCGCTCGCGGCGCGGCCGGCGCACGGGGCGTCCCACGGTGTCCGTGCGCGGGGCCGGGTCCGCCCACGGCGCACCCGTCGCGTACGTGCCCTGCGCGGCGCCCGTCGCCCACCCGGCCGAGCCGGCGGCGACGCCGCGGTCCTGGACCGGCGGGTAGGACGGGTACTCCTGGTACGACTGCCCCGACCCGTGCTGCTGCCCGGACCGGGACGGCTCTGCTCGGTACGGGTCGTCGCGGTACGGGGCTGCGCGGTGCGGGTCTGCGCGATAGGGGTCTGCGCGGTACGCGTCGTCGCGCCGGGGCGGCGCGTAGGCGTCGGCCACCCAGCCGTGGGACGGCGCCCCGCGGTCGAGGTCGACCCGGGTCTCGGTGGTGTCGCGCGCGGGCGGGCCGGCCGGCGGCCGGTCGGGCGACTCGTCGGCGGGCGCACCCCAGCGGTGCGGCTCCTGCGGTGGCTGGCTCATCCACGACCTCTCGTACGGCGACGTCACGCGCCCCCACATCCTCGTCCCGGCCGCCGCCCGCCGCACAGGCGGGCCGACCGGGCGCCCGTCCGGGCCGGGCTCAGACCAGTCGGCCGGTGAGCACGGGGCGGACCCCGCCGCGCGTGGGCCGACGGTGCTCCAGCGCCCGGCGCAGCTGCGCGCGGCCGCGGTGGATCCGCGAGCGGACCGTCCCGAGCTTGACCCCGAGCGTCGCCGCGATCTCCTCGTACGTCAGGCCCTCGATGTCGCTGAGCACGACGGCAGCACGGAACTCCGGCGACAGGGCCGCGAGCGCGTCCTGCACGTCGTCGCCGAGGTTGCGGAACTCGTAGGCGCGCTCCGGCCCCGGGTCGGCGCCCGGCAGCCGGTCCGCGGCGTCCTCGGCGAGGGCGTCGGTGCGCTGGCGCTGCTTGCGCCGCACCGTGTCGAGGAAGAGGTTCGTCGTGATGCGGTGCAGCCAGCCCTCGAACGTGCCCGGACGGTAGGAGTCCAGCGACCGGAACACCCGGACGAAGACCTCCTGGGTGATGTCCTCCGCGTCGTGCGGGTTGCCGGTGAGGCGGTAGGCGAGGCGGTAGACCCTGGCCGAGTGGGTGCGCACGACCTCGTCCCAGGTCGGCGGTACCCAGGCAGCGGCCGCGGGGCCGACCTCGTGATCGGCGCTGCTCGCGGTGGCGCGGGTGTCCGTCGCAGTGCTCATTGGGCGACCTCCTGCCGCAGATGGTCACCGCCCAACCTGAGAGGGACCTGGGAGGCGCGACCGACGGGTGGGTGGGACCCGTCACCTGCCGTCACGTGCGTGGTCTCCCCGCGCCGACGGGCGCAAACCCGGCGTCGTGGGTGGCGCGGGCGCGGTCGGACCCCGCCGCGTCACTACGCTGGCGCAATGAGCGCGTCGAAGGCGGCCGGCTGGACCTGGACCGAGTCGTGGGTGGAGGAGTCGCCCGCGGCGCACGACGCGCGCGGACGCGCCGCGGAGCTGGGGACCGGTGCCGTCACGACGGGCACGGGCGCCCTGCTCGCGGTGCTCGCCGCGTCGCTGCAGGCCCGCGCCGTGGTCGACGTCGGCACGGGTGCGGGGGTTGCGGCGCTGCGCATGCTCGAGGCGATGCCGTCCGACGGCGTGCTCACGAGCATCGACGTCGAGGCGGAGCACCAGACGGCGGCGCGCGCGGCCCTGCAGGCCGCGGGCGTGCGTCCCAACCGCGCGCGCATCATCCACGGCGACGCCGCCGACGTGCTGCCGCGGCTGGCCGACGGCGGCTACGACCTCGTGCACGTCGACGTCGACGACACGCGCCTGGGCGGCGCGCTGCTGGACGAGGTGGTGCGGCTGCTGCGCCCGGGCGGGGTGCTCGTCGTCTCCGACGCCCTCGCCGGGGACCGCGTCCCCGACCCGGCCCAGCGCGACCGCCGCACGACGGCCGCCCGGGAGCTCCTGCGTCGGGTCGCGGAGGACGACGGGCTGCTCGCCACGGTGCTGCCGGTCGGCGACGGCGTGCTCGTCGCCGTCCGCCGGCCCTGACCGCCCCGACCGCCTGAGCGGTCCGGGCGCCACCTCACCCCGACCGACGACGACCGGCCCCCGGGCAGGTGCCCGGGGGCCGGTCGTGGAGGGGTGGCGGCCCGTGGCCGCCGGAGCGCGGTGCCGTCGGTCCGGTCGGACCGTCAGGCCACGACGCCCTTGAGGGCGTCACCGAGCTCGCTCGCCTCGGCCGGGGTCATCTCGACCACGAGGCGCCCACCGCCCTCGAGCGGTACGCGCATCACGATCCCGCGGCCCTCCTTGGTGACCTCCAGAGGACCGTCCCCGGTGCGGGGCTTCATCGCGGCCATCATCCACTCCTTCACGTGTCGTGACCTTCCGGTCACGGTCGCAGCCGACCACGGGTGCGCTCGGCGGTGATCCGGCCCATTATCCCCCGTCACCACCCTCCGCGGGCCCCCGCGGCGCCGCCGCACCACCCCGATAGCCTCACCGTGTGACGAGCGGCGCTGCTGGCACCCGACCGGACCCGACGGCCGCCGACGGCGAGGAGGCCGGGTCGTCACCCGGCGTGCGGGTGGAGCGCGACGGGGCGGTCGCCACCCTCGTGCTCGACCGGCCGGGGGCCATGAACTCGCTGACGACCGCCGCGAAGGAGGACCTGCTCGCGGCGGTGTCGGACGTGGCGGCGGACGACTCGGTCCGCTGCGTCGTGCTGACGGGCACCGGACGCGCCTTCTGCGTCGGCCAGGACCTGCGCGAGCACGCCGAGGTCCTCGCCCGGGGCGACGTCGACGCGCTGTGGTCGACGGTGCCGCGCCACTACAACCCTGTCGCCCTCGCGCTCGCGACGATGCCGAAGCCGGTGGTGGCCGCCGTCAACGGCGTCGCGGCGGGGGCCGGGGCCTCCTTCGCGATGGCCGCCGACCTCCGGCTGGTCGCGGAGGGCGCGGGCTTCAACCTGGCGTTCACCGGGATCGGGCTGTCCGCCGACAGCGGGGCGACCTGGCACCTGCAGCGCATCGTCGGCGCCGGACGGGCGCTCGACCTGCTGCTGCGCCCGCGGACGGTGCGGGCGGCCGAGGCGCTCGCGATCGGCCTCGCCACCGAGGTCGTGCCGGACGACGCGCTGCGGGAGCGCGCCGCTGCGGTGGCCGCGGCGCTCGCCGACGGCCCGACCCTCGCCTACGCCGCCGTGCGGCGCGCGGTCGCCTTCTCGGCCTCGCACGACCTCGCCACGTCGCTGGAGCACGAGGCGGGGCTCATGGCGAGCACGGGCGCCACCCGGGACCACGCCGACGCCGTGCGGGCGTTCCTCGCGAAGGAGACCCCGGTCTTCCGGGCCCGCTGAGGCGCGGCGCGCCGGGCGGCTCAGCCGGTGGGCGCGTAGCAGTCGACGAGGTGGTCGTCGACGTAGCCGCACGCCTGCATCGCCGCGTAGGCCGTCGTCGGGCCGACGAAGACGAAGCCCGCACGCTTGAGCGCCTTCGCCAGGGCGGTCGAGTCGGGCGTGCTCGACGGCACGTCCGCGAGGGTCGCCGGGCGGGGCCTGCGCACCGGGCGGTGCTCCTCCAGCAGCGACTCGAGACCGCCGGCGGGGCGCAGCGCCACCGTGGCGGCCGCGTTGCGCACCGTCGCCTCGATCTTGGCGCGGTTGCGGACGATCCCGGGGTCGGCGAGCAGCCGCTCCACCTCGGCGGCGCCGTAGCCCGCGACGACGTCGGCGTCGAAGCCCGCGAAGGCGGCGCGGAACCCCTCGCGCTTGCGGAGGATCGTGAGCCACGACAGCCCCGACTGGAACGCCTCCAGCGTGAGCCGCTCCAGGAGGGCGCGCTCGCCGGCGACCGGCCGGCCCCACTCCTCGTCGTGGTAGCGGCGGTAGTCGGCGGGCCGGTCGCCCCACGGGCAGCGCACGAGCCCGTCGTCACCGACGACCGCACCGGACTCCGTGGGCGTCACCGCCGCTCCGCCTCCACCTCGCGCGCGAGCGCGCGCAGCACGCCGCCGAAGGCGAGCCGTCCCGCGAGCGGCACGAGCGGCCCGGTCAGCCGGCGCAGCGCGCGGGGGCCGACCTCGATGTCCTCCCACCACACGACCCACGTCCTCGGCGGCGCGGCGGACGAGGTGCCGACCGGCTCGACCGCGAAGCGCGCCCGCCCGCGCACGTGACGGCCCAGCTTGCGGACCTCGCAGAACCCGGGCCCGCCGCCGCGCGGCGGCTCCCAGCGGACCACCTCCATCGGGTCGTCGAAGCCGATCCGGTCCAGCCCGACCGTCGCCAGCGACGTGCGGCCCACGAAGCGGGCGCCCACGCCGTCGGCGCGGGGGGTGAGGACGCGGACGGTGGTACCCGGCGCCCACCGGGAGTGCGACGGCCAGTCGGTGAGCCGCGCCCACACCTGCTCGGGGGTGGCGGCGACCTCGCGCGCGACCTCGAAGGCCGTCACGGCCGGCGGTCGGTCGGCTCGACGGGCGAGCCCGTCGGCTCGGTCGGCTCGGTCGGCTCGGTCGGCTCGACGGGCGGGTCGGTCGGCTCTATGGCCGGCCCGGTCGGCTCAGTCGGCTCAGTCGGCTCGGTCGCGTGGGTCGGCTCAGTCGGCTCGGTCGGCTCGGTCGGCTCCGTCGGCTCGGTCGGCTCGGTCGGCTCGGTCGGCTCGAGGGCGACGGCCTCGCCGGGCTCGACGGCAGCGGAGGCCTCACCGGGCTCGAGCTGCCGCCGCAGGCGCTCGATCTCCTCGTCCTTCGCGGCGATGAGGTCGCGCGCCTGGTCGAGGACGTCGTCGACCTGGTCCATGCGGTAGCCGCGCAGCGCCACCGCGAACCGCGCGCGGTCGAGGTCGCGCGCGGCGGCGACGTCGGCCTCCAGGGGCGGGGCGACGTCGTCGGAGGCCGGGACCAGGCCGCCGCTCAGCCGGCCGAGCGCGAGCGCGACGACCCCGCCGACGGCGAGCACGAGCAGC
The DNA here is from genome assembly GCF_037153975.1 of Aquipuribacter sp. SD81. Classification (NCBI taxonomy): domain Bacteria; kingdom Bacillati; phylum Actinomycetota; class Actinomycetes; order Micrococcales; family Intrasporangiaceae; genus Aquipuribacter; species Aquipuribacter sp. SD81. The sequence continues at coordinate 84,607 of NZ_JBBAYJ010000017.1, read as the reverse complement.
ACGACGAGCACGAGGTCCACGGCACGGATCGTCCCACGAGCCGTTCAGGCGGTGCGCTGCCCCACGCCCGCCGGCCACGTCCCGGCGCCGAGGGAGGCGAGGACCTCGGCCATCGGGGGGCGGTCGTGGACCATGACGTGGGTCGTCTCCGCCTGCCAGCGCCCGTCGGGGGCCTGGTCGAACTGGACGAGGTCGACCCCGCCGTCGGCCCCCGGCCCGCCGCGCGCGATGGCCCGCGCGAGCTCCAGCGCCGCGGTCCGCCGCGCGATGGTGAGCATGATCTCCTGCGCGGCGACGCCGAGGGACAGCAGGTCGCGGTGCCGGTGCTTGCGCACGCCCACGTCGACCTGCGCGATCGCGTCGAGGCCCTTGGCCGCGAGGGTGTCGAGCAGGAGCCCGACCTCCACGCCGTAGCCGCCCGCGAACGGCACCTGCTCGAGCAGCTCCCGGGTGCCGGCGTACTCCCCGCCGAGCGGCTGCACGACACCGCCGAGCTCGGGCGCGAACGTCGCGAGGGCCGGCCGCGCGAGCAGCTCGGTGACACGGCCGCCGCCCGCGCGCTGGGTCGCCTGCTCCAGGCGCAGCGGCCGGGCGTAGAACGCCTTGACCAGGTGCACGCCCTCCTCGCGCAGGATCGGCCCGAGGAGGCCGACGACGAGGCTCGCGTGGACGTCGACGAGGTCGGAGTCGGCGTACACGACGACGTCGGCGTCGGTGGCGCGCAGCGCCCGCCACAGAACCTCGCCCTTGCCGGGGCGGACCGGCACCTCCGGCAGCGCGTCCTCCCGCGTGACGACCCGCGCGCCCGCCTCGAGGGCGACCTCGCGGGTGCGGTCGGTGGAGCCGGAGTCGACGACGACGACCTCGTCGACGAGCGGGCCGAGGCCCGGCCCCTGGCGCAGGGTGAGCGGCAGGAAGGCCCGGATGACGCCCGCGACCGTCCGCTCCTCGTCGAGCGCCGGGAGCACGACGGCGACCCGGCGACCCTCCTTGGCCCGGACGAGGTCCTGCGCGGACCACGTGACGTCGTGCCACGTGCGCCTCGCGAACCAGTCCGCGAGCCCCGGCACGCCGAGGGTCTCCGGCACCGGCGGCGCCGCGGGCGGCGGCGGGAGCGGCCGGGCCGCGCGCGGGTTCACGCGAGGCCCCGCAGGGCGCGCGGCGGGACGAGGTCGCCGCGGACGGCGGCGACGACGTCGAGCGCGCGCCGGGTGGCGCGCGCGTCGTGGCAGCGGAACACGGTGGCGCCCTGCCAGGCGGCGATCGCGGTGGCGGCCAAGGTGCCCTCCAGTCGGTCGTCGGGTGGGAGGTCGAGCGTCTCCCCGATGAAGTCCTTGCGGCTGAGCGCCATGAGGACCGGGTGCCCCAGGGCGACGACCGCGTCGGTGCGCCGCACGAGGGCGAGGCTGTGCCAGGTGTTCTTGCCGAAGTCGTGCGTGGGGTCGACGAGCACCGAGCGGGGGTCGACGCCCGCCGCGACGGCGCGCGCGGCCCCGGTCGCGAGGGTGCGGACGACGTCGGTGACGACGCCGTCGCGCTCGTGGCCGTACGTCACCCGGAACGGCCGGGTGCGCGGGCGCGCGCCGCCGGTGTGCGAGACGACGTAGCCCGCGCCGTGCCGGGCGGCGACGTGGACGAGGTCGGGGTCGTGTCCCGCCCACGTGTCGTTGACGAGACCGGCGCCGGCGCGGCACGCGTGCTCGGCGACCCCGGCGCGCCACGTGTCGACGCTCACGACGACCCGGGGGTGGCGCGCCCTGACGGTCTCGACGAAGCCGACGACCCGGTCGACCTCCTCCTGCTCGCCCACCTCCTCGCCGGGTCCGGCCTTGACGCCACCGACGTCCACGACGTCGGCGCCGCCGTCGACCGCCTCGTCGAGCGCGGCGAGGGCGACGTCGTCGTCGAGCTGGCGGGCGCCGGCCCAGAAGGAGTCCGGCGTGCGGTTGACGACGGCCATGACGACGGCGCGGCCGCGCGCGAAGCCGCGCCCGCCGAGGACCAGCGCGGCGTCGGCAGCCACCTCGGTGCCCGTCATGCCGAGGAGACTGCCAGCCGGCCGGCGGCTGGGCACCGGTGGACCTCACATCGTCACGACAACGTCACGCGCCCGTCACACGGGCGCGGTGCCCTCCCTCGGCCCCGCCCTCAGTCCCGCGGGCGCGGGGTGGTGCGGTGCGCCCGGACCATCAGGTCCACGGCCTCGGCGGGGTCGTCGGTGAGGTGCAGCAGGTCGAGGTCGCGCGGGCTGATGGTGCCCGCGGACAGCTGCGTGTCCCGCACCCAGTCGACGAGGCCGCCCCAGTACGCGGTCCCCAGCAGCACGAGCGGGAACGCCTTGACCTTGCCGGTCTGCACGAGCGTGAGCGCCTCGAACAGCTCGTCGAGCGTGCCGAAACCGCCGGGCAGCACGACGAAGCCCTGGGAGTACTTGAGGAACATCGTCTTGCGGGCGAAGAAGTAGCGGAAGTTCACGGCGAGGTCGACCCACTCGTTCATGCCCTGCTCGTGCGGCAGCTCGATGCCGAGGCCGACGCTCGTGCCGCCCGCCTCGCACGCGCCCCGGTTCGCCGCCTCCATGAGGCCGGGGCCTCCACCCGTGACGACGGCGAAGCCCGCCTCCACGAGCCGGCGCCCCACCTCGACGCCGGTCCGGTACTCCTCGGTGCCGACGGGCGTGCGGGCGGAGCCGAAGACGCTGACGGCGGGGCCGAGCTCGGCGAGCGCACCGAAGCCCTCGACGAACTCGCTCTGGATGCGGAGCACGCGCCACGGGTCGGAGTGGACCCAGTCCGCCCTGCCGGGGGTGGCGAGCAGCCGCTCGTCGGTCGTCTCCTCGGGTACCTGCGAGCGGCGGAAGCCGATGGGCCCGCGGCGGTACCACGGGTCCTGCTGCGGGCCCTGGACCTCCGAGGACGGGTTGAGAGGCTCGGTGCTCATGGGTGAAGGCTGCCGGGCGCTCAGCCGCGCAGCCACCGCACGAGCGCGTCGGCGCACTGCGTGAGCTGGCGCACCGGCACGCGCTCGTCGTCGGCGTGGGCGAGCTGCGGGTCGCCGGGACCGAAGTTGAGGGCCGGCACGCCGAGCGCGGCGAAGCGGGCGACGTCGGTCCAGCCGAGCTTGGCCCGGGGCGGCTGCCCCGTCACGGGTGCGACCGCCTCTACGAAGGCGCGCGCGGCCGGGCGGTCCAGGCCCGGGCGGGCGCCCGCGGCCTCGTCGGTCAGCGCGAGCCCGACGTCGAGCCCCGCGAGGACCTCGCGGACGTGGTCGAGGGCCTCGGCGGGGCTGCGGTCGGGGGCGAAGCGGTGGTTGAGCTCGACGACGCACGTGTCGGGCACGACGTTGCCGGCGATGCCGCCGCGGATGCCGACCGCCTGCAGGCCCTCGTGGTAGCGCAGGCCGTCGACCTCCGGCTCGCGCGGGGTGTACGCCGCGAGCCGGGCGAGCACCTCGTGCGCGGCGTGCACCGCGTTGACCCCGCGCCAGGCCCGTGCGGAGTGCGCGGCGCGCCCGCGCAGCGTGACGTCCACCCGCAGCGTGCCCTGGCAGCCGCCCTCGACGAGGCCCTCGGTCGGCTCGCCGAGCACGGCGAGGTCCGCGGCGAGCCAGTCCGGCGCCGTCCGGGCGAGGCGACCGAGGCCGTTGCGCGCGGACTCCACCTCCTCGCAGTCGTAGAACACGTACGTGACGTCGCGGACCGGCTCGGGCACCGTGCACGCCGCGAAGAGCGCCATCGCGACGCCGCCCTTCATGTCGGTGGTCCCCCGGCCCCACAGCACCTCGCCGCCGGCGGGGTCGTCGCCCTCGCCGGGCGCCGCGGTCCACGACGGCAGGTTCCGCGCGACGGGCACCGTGTCGAGGTGCCCCGCCACGACGACCCGCTCGGCGCGCCCGAGCGAGGTGCGCGCGAGCACCGCGTCGCCGTCTCGGCGGACCTCCAGGTGCGGCTGCGCCCGCAGCAGCGCCTCGACCGCGTCGGCGAGGTCGCGCTCGGCCCCCGACACGCTCGGGATGTCGACGAGCGCGCGGGTGAGGGCGACCGGGTCGTCGACGGGCAGGTCCTGCAGCGGGGGCACGGTCACCGCCCGACCGTAGCGAGCCGGGGACCGGGCGCCCGGCCCGGCGCTGTCTAGGCTGTCGCGCATGAGCCGCACCGCCTCCGGTACCGCACTCGTCACCGTCGTGGACGGCGCCGTCCACGGCGCCGAGCAGGACGGGAGCGTCCTGGACGCGTGGTTCCCCGCGCCCGCGCTCGGCGAGCCCGCCGGCGAGACCGGGCCCGTCGCGTGGTCGGACCACCTCACGGCGCTCGCGGTGCCGGACGAGGCCCGCGGCGTGCGCCGCGAGGTGCGCGACGTGACCGTCGACCTCGACGCGGCCCCCGCCGACGCCGTCGACGCCTACCTGCGCCTGCACCTGCTCTCGGCGCGCGTCGTGCGCCCGCACGAGGTCAACCTCGACGGCATCTTCGCCACCCTGTCGACGGTCGTGTGGACCTCGCACGGGCCGTGCCCGGTCGAGGGCTTCGCGCTCACGAAGGTGCGCGTGCAGGAGGCCAACCCGGGCGAGCGGGTCGTCGTCACCGCCGTCGACAAGTTCCCGCGCATGACGGACTACGTCGTGCCGACGGGGGTGCGCATCGGTGACGCCGACCGCGTGCGCCTCGGCGCGCACCTGGCGGAGGGCACCGTCGTCATGCACGAGGGCTTCGTCAACTACAACGCCGGCACCCTCGGGCGGTCCATGGTCGAGGGCCGCATCAGCGCCGGGGTCGTCGTCGGCGCCGGCTCCGACGTCGGCGGCGGCGCGTCGATCATGGGGACGCTGTCCGGGGGCGGCAGCGAGGTCATCCGCCTGGGCGAGCGCTGCCTGCTCGGCGCCAACGCCGGTCTCGGCATCAGCCTGGGCGACGACTGCGTCGTCGAGGCCGGCCTGTACCTGACCGCCGCCACCAAGGTGGCCCTGCTGCCGGGCGCCCTGCCGAACCAGGCGTCGAAGACGGTCGTCAAGGCCTCGGAGCTGAGCGGGGCGAGCGGCCTGCTGTTCCGGCGCAACTCCGTCACGGGGCAGGTCGAGGGCCTGCCGCGCCACGGCGTCGGGGTGACGCTCAACCCCGCGCTGCACGGCTGAGGGCGGCACGGTGCGCGGCGTCGCCACCGTGCTCGTGCTGCTCGTGCTCGTCGTCGTGGCGGTCGTGGGCGTCGGGGCGCTGCTCGCCCGGTTCATGGGACCGACCGAGCTCGCGGTGCGGGAGCGGTGCCGCGCCGAGGTGCCGGTGCCCGGCGGTGACGGCGACGTGTACGCGGCGTCGTTCGCCCCCGACCAGACGGCCACCGCCGCGCTCGTCGTGGGCGTGGCCAACCGCCGCGGCCTGCCGGCACGCGCCGGCACCATCGGCGTGGCCACGGCCGTGCAGGAGTCGAGCCTGCGCAACATCGACTACGGCGACCGCGACTCGCTCGGGCTGTTCCAGCAGCGTCCCTCGCAGGGCTGGGGCAGCGCCGAGCAGGTGCAGGACCCGCTGTACGCGACCGGCGCGTTCTACGACGCCCTCGTCGAGGTCGACGGCTGGCAGGACCGCGAGGTGACCGACGCCGCGCAACGGGTGCAGCGCTCGGCCTTCCCGGAGGCCTACGGCGACCACGAGCCGGAGGGCCGCGCGCTGGCGTCGAGCTTCTACGGCCTGTCGCAGGCCAGCCTGTGGTGCGAGCTCGGACCGGTCGAGGACCCGCCGGACGACCCCGCCGCCGAGGTCGAGCGCCTCGTCGCCGCCCTCGAGGTCGCCGGGCCCGCCGGGTGGGCGGTGACCTCGGAGCCCGCCGAGCACGCCGAGGGCGTGCTCCGGCTGACGGTCGAGCCGGCCGCGGAGCCCGACCGGGCGCGGTGGGCCGTCGCCCACACGGTCGTCGCGCTCGCCGCGGCCCACGACGTGACCGCGGTCGAGGCCGACGGCCGCCGGTGGACGCGCGAGTCGGGCGCGGCGGGCTGGGCGGAGGCCGGCGAGCCGGGCGGGGCGGGCGTCACCGTGCGCCTCGCGACGCCGCAGGCGGGCTGAGCCCGGTCGGGTGACGGCGCGGGAGCCCGCTCAACGCGCCGACCGTGGCCGTCGAGACACCACGCGAAGGGCGCGCGGCGGGGACGTCCCGCCGCGTCCCCCGCGGAGGTCTCGTGGCGACAGACAGCCAGCCGGTGACGACGGGCACCACGGGCACGACGAGCACGACGAGCACGACGAGCACGACGAGCACGACGGGCCCGACGGGGGCGCCCGGGACCACGGGCGCACCCGCGGCCCCCGGCGCCGCCCGCCGCGCCGTCGTGGTCGGGGCCGGGGCGGCGCTGGTCGCCGGTCTGCTCTCCCCCGCCTCCGCCGCGACGGCCGGGACCCGCCGGGCGGTGCGGACGGTCCCCGCCCCGCGCCGCCGGGTGACCGGGGCGGCGCGCACCGTCCGACCGACCGCCCCCGCACCGACGTCGCCGACCTCACCCGCCCCCGGCCCCGCCCCCAGCCCCGCACCGGCGGCCCGGGACGTCGAGCACCTGCTGCGGCGCGCGACCTACGGCCCCACCCCCACGAGCCTCGCCGAGGCGAGGCGGCTGGGCGCGGCCGCGTGGGTCGAGGCGCAGCTGCGGCCGGCCGGCGTGGCGGACCCGGTCGGGGACCGCATCGACGCGGCGCACCCGGGGCTGTTCCTGTCCGTGCCGGAGACCCGGACGTTCTACGACGACGAGTTCTGGACGATGAACCAGCACCTGCAGCGGTGGCGGCTGCTGCGCGGGGCGTGGAGCACGCGGCAGCTGCACGAGGTCATGAGCGACCTCATGCACAACCACGTCAACGTGCCGGTGGGCCCGGACGGGCCGGCGGGGCACTCGCTGCACCGCTACCACCACGACGTCGTGCGCGCGCACTGCCTCGGCTCCTTCGCCGACCTGCTCGTCGCCAGCGCCGAGCACCCGGCGATGCTGCACTACCTCAACGCGAGCACGTCGACGCGGAAGTCGCCGAACGAGAACTACGCGCGCGAGCTGCTCGAGCTGCACACGGTCGGGGTCGGGACGCACACCGAGGCCGACGTCAAGGCGGTCGCGCTGCTGCTCACGGGCTGGCGCACCCGCTGGCCGTGGGAGTCCTCCCCCGCCGAGGTCGCGCCCTACGCCGCCTGGTTCGACCCCAACCGGCACCACGTCGGCGCGGTCACCGTGCTGGGCCGCACCTTCGCCAACGCCTCCGCCGACGGCCGCGCGGAGATCCGGACGTTCCTGCGCTGGCTCGCGGGCCTGCCCGCGACGGCGACCCACGTGTGCCGCCGCATCGCCACGCACTTCGTCGCCGACACCCCGCCGGAGGACCTCGTCGCACGGCTCGCGCAGGTCTACAGCACCTCGGGCACCCGGCTGGACGCCGTGCTGCGGGCGATGTTCGCCGACCCGGCCTTCGAGGCGGCGACGGGCACCAAGGTGCGACGGCCCCTGGAGCGGCACCTCGCGACCCTGCGCCTGCTCGTGCCGCAGCCGAACCTCGACCGGCTCGCTTACGACTACCTGCTGTGGCAGAGCCCGGCCGGGCACCGCCCGCTCGCGTGGTCCCCGCCGGACGGCTACCCCGACACCGCCGCGGAGTGGCGGTCGGCGGGGCAGGCGCTCGCCCACGTCACCTCGGCGCTGCAGGTCATGCGGGGCTGGATGGACGAGCTCACCGGGCAGCCCTTCGTCGAGGCGGTGCTCGCTACCGGCGCCGCCGACCTGCCGCGCATCACCGACGAGGTCGCCCGCCGCATCCTGCTGCGTCCCGCGACGGCCGCGGAGGTCGAGTCGGCCCGCCTGCTGATTGCGGGCTCGCCGATCGCCGGCAGCAGGCAGCCCTGGGGCGAGTGGGACCGCCGTCGCGCGGTCTGGTGGGTCACCGCCCTCTTCCTCGCCCACCCCCGCGTCATCGAGCGCTGAGACGGAGCACCCACATGACGACCACCTCGCACGCCGGCACCCACCGGGCGCACGACGGCTGCCCCGAGTCGCGGGCGGCCGAGCACGCGCTGTCCCGGCGCGGGCTGTTCCGCCTCGCGGCCGGCGCCGCCCTCACCACGGCCACGACCCTCGGCGGGGCCCGGGTCGCGCTGGGCGCGACGACCACGGCGAAGGACGTGCTCGTCGTGGTGTCGCTGCGCGGCGGCATGGACGGGCTGTCCCTCGTGGTGCCGCACGGCGACCCGGCGCTGCACACGCTGCGACCCAACATCGCCGTGCCGACGGCGCAGCTGCTGCACGCCGACAGCATGTTCGGCCTGCACCCGGCACTCGCGCCCCTGTCGGGGCTGTGGACGTCCGGCCGGCTGGGTGCGGTCCACGCGTGCGGGATGGTCGCGGCCAACCGCTCGCACTTCGAGGCGATGGAGGAGATGGAGGAGGCGGCCCCCGACAGCCACCTGCGCACGGGGTGGATCGACCGCATGGTGGGGGTCACCGGCGAGGGGTCGCCGTTCGCCGCCACCCAGCTCGGCTCCACGTCGGTCCCCGCGTCGCTGCGCGGGCCGAGCCCCGAGGTGGTGACCGACTCCCTCGCGACCCTGGGCATCCCGGCCGACGAGGGCCTGTCGATGCCCATGTCGGCCTGGGACGCCGCGCTCACCCACCTGCACACCGGCGCCCGCCCGGACGTCGCCGCCGCCACCCGCGACGGCCTCGCCGCCGCGCGCACGATGTCCCAGGTGCCGGCGAGCACCGGCACGTACCCGAAGGGGCGGCTCGGCAGCTCCCTGAAGGACGTCGCCCGCCTCGTGAAGGCCGACGTGGGCCTGCGGGTCGCGACGGTCGACCACGGCAACTGGGACATGCACTCCGGGCTCGGCAGCGCCGCCCCCGGGCAGTGGATGCACGACCAGGTGACGACGCTCGCCTCGGCGCTCGCCGCCTTCGCCGCCGACCTCGGGCCGCTGCTGGACCGGGTGTGCCTCGTGACGCTGTCGGAGTTCGGCCGCCGCGCGCAGGAGAACGCCTCGCGCGGCGTCGACCACGGCTACGGCAACGCCGTGCTCGTCATGGGCGGCGGTGTCGTCGGCGGCCGGGTGCACGGACGCTGGCCCGGCCTCGGCGCGGACCGGCTCGTCGCCGGGGACCTCGCCGTCACGACGGACTACCGGCAGGTGCTCGCCGAGCTCCTCAGCGTGCGCTGCGGCGTGCCGTCGGTGACGACGAGCGTCTTCCCGGGCCTCGTGGCGAACCCGCTCGGGCTCGCCCGGGCCACCTGAGACCGCCGTCCGCCGGCACCCTGACGGCCGGCGGGCGGCGCACCACCCTCGCGCGTGCGGCCCCGGCGAGGAGCCTCAGCGCGACTCGATCGCGGTGTAGTCCCGCTCCGTGGCGCCGGTGTAGACCTGCCGCGGGCGGCCGATCTTCGTGCTCGGGTCGCTGATCATCTCGCGCCACTGGGCGATCCAGCCCGGCAGGCGGCCGATGGCGAACAGCACCGTGAACATCTTCGTGGGGAAGCCCATCGCCTGGTACAGCAGCCCCGTGTAGAAGTCGACGTTCGGGTACAGCTTGCGCTCGACGAAGTAGTCGTCGGCGAGGGCGATCTCCTCCAGCTGCTTGGCGATGTCGAGCAGCTCGTTGCCCGCCGAGGCCGCGAGCATCTCGTCCGCGGTCGTCTTGATGATGGCGGCGCGGGGGTCGTAGTTCTTGTACACCCGGTGCCCGAAGCCCATGAGCCGCACACCCGGCTCCTTGTTCTTGACCTTCGCCATGAACGACTCGACGGTCTCGTCGGAGTCGCGGATGGACTCCAGCATCTCGAGCACGGCCTGGTTCGCCCCGCCGTGCAGCGGGCCGAACAGCGCGTTGATGCCGGCCGACACGCTCGCGAACAGGTTGGCCTGGCTGGAGCCGACGAGGCGCACCGTCGACGTCGAGCAGTTCTGCTCGTGGTCGGCGTGGAGGATGAACAGCTGGTCGAGCGCCCGCACGGTGAGCTCGTCGAGCTCGTACGGCTCGGCGGGCAGGCCGAAGGTCATCCGGAGGAAGTTCTCGACCAGCGAGTGGGAGTTGTCCGGGTAGAGGAACGGCTGCCCGACGCTCTTCTTGTAGGCGTACGCCGCGATGGTCGGCAGCTTGGCGAGCAGTCGCACCGTGGAGATCTCGACCTGCTCGGGGTCGAACGGGTCGAGGGAGTCCTGGTAGAAGGTCGACAGCGCCGACACGGCGCTCGACAGCACCGGCATGGGGTGAGCGTCGCGGGGGAAGCCGTCGAAGAAGCGCTTGAGGTCCTCGTGCAGCAGCGTGTGGCGCTGCACCCGCTCGGTGAACGAGTCGAGCTCCGCCGCGGTCGGCAGCTCGCCGTAGATGAGCAGGTACGACACCTCGAGGAAGGTGGACCGCTCCGCGAGCTGCTCGATCGGGTAGCCGCGGTAGCGGAGGATCCCGGCGCCGCCGTCGATGTACGTGACGGCGCTCTGGCACGAGGCGGTGTTGACGAAGCCCGTGTCGAGGGTCACGTGGCCGGTCGTGGCGAGCAGCTTCGAGATGTCGAGGCCGGAGGCCCCCTCCGACGCCTCGACCACCGGGAGCTCGAGGGGGTCCCCCGGTCCGCTGATCGCGTACGTCTGCTGGGCGTCGGGCATCGCTGCTCCTGTGGCGGTCGGGAGCCGACCGGACCGGCGTCGTGGGCCGACCGGGACGGCGCGTTGTGCGGGATCCGGTCCAGACGCTACCGGGTGGTAGCCGACCCGGCAGACCGCAGGCGGGCGGCGGCGGCGCGGACGCGCTCGTCGGTGGCGGTGAGGGCGACGCGCACGTGACCTGCGCCACGGGGTCCGTAGAACTCCCCGGGCGCCACGAGCACGCCGAGGGCCGCGAGCGCCTCGACGAGCTCCCAGCACGAGGCGGTGCCCGGGCGGTGCGCCCACAGGTACAGCCCGGCCTCGGAGTGCTCGACGACGAGCCCGGCCGCACCCAGCGCCGGCAGGAGCACGTCCCGCCGGGCCCGGTAGCGCTCCTTCTGCTCCGCGACGTGGGAGTCCTCCGACAGCGAGGCGACGAGCGCGGCCTGCACCGGCGCCGGCACGATCATGCCCGCGTGGCGGCGCACCTCCACGACTCGCCGCACCACCGCGGGGTCGCCCGCGAGGAACCCCGCCCGGTAGCCGGCGAGGTTCGACCGCTTGGACGCCGAGCACACCGCGAGGACGCCGGTGAGGTCCCCGCCGGTCACACGCGGGTCGAGCACGCTCGGGACCCGCTGCCCGCCCTGCGCCGGGTCCCACTCCGCGGTCCAGCCGAGGTCGGCGTAGCACTCGTCGGAGGCGACGACGGCGCCGCGCTCGCGCGCCCACGCGACGACCTTCGCGAGGTGGTCGACGCCGAGCACCCGTCCCGTGGGGTTGGCCGGGGTGTTGAGCCACACGAGGCCCACCGAGGTGTCCGGCCCGAGCGCCGTGGTCGCGTCGGCGGCGACCGGCTCGGCGCCGGCGAGCCGGGCACCCACGTCGTACGTGGGGTAGGCGACCTCGGGGTGCACGACCCGGTCGCCCGGGCCTAGCCCGAGCAGCGTCGGCAGCCACGCGACGAGCTCCTTCGAGCCGATCGTCGGCATGACGCCGAGCCCCGGCAGCGGCCCGGTGCCGCGCACCCGCTCGAACCACGCCCGGACCGCCTCGCCCACCTCGGGCACGCCGACGACGGTCGGGTAGCCGGGGGCGTCGGCGGCGTCGGCGAGCGCGCGCCGCACGACCGGCGGCGTCGGGTCCACCGGCGTGCCGACGCTGAGGTCGACGACGCCGTCGGGGTGGGCGCGGGCGCGCTCGGCGTACGGGCGCAGCCGGTCCCACGGGAAGTCGGGCAGGCCGGTGACGGGCACGGCGGGTCCCTGCTCCCTCAGCGCGTCACTCGTCGTGCTCCTGCGGCGGGAGCGCGGCGACGACGGGGTGGTCGAAGTCCAGCGCGCCGGTCTTGGCCGCACCGCCGGGCGAGCCGAGCTCGCTGAAGAACTCGACGTTGGCGTCGTAGAACGGCTTCCACTGCTCGGGGACGTCGTCCTCGTAGTAGATGGCCTCGACGGGGCAGACCGGTTCGCACGCGCCGCAGTCGACGCACTCGTCGGGGTGGATGTACAGCGACCGCTTGCCCTCGTAGATGCAGTCGACAGGGCACTCCTCGATGCAGGCCTTGTCCTTGAGGTCCACGCAGGGCTGCGCGATGACGTAGGTCACGGGTACTCCTCGCAAGTGGCGGTCTCGCCCGTCCCGGCTCGCGCCGGGCGGCGGTCCCTAGGATGCCGGACGTGGACCCGGCTGTCGTGGCCGCCCTGCCGTCGTGGGTCGGCGGGCGTGTCGTCGTGCGGCACCGGCTGCCGGACGGCAGCGCGACCGACGCCCTCGGCACCCTCGTGCGCGCCGACGAGCACGAGCTCGCGGTCCTGCGGGACCGGACCGGGACCGAGGCCGTCGTCGCGCTGGGCGACGTGCTGCTCGCGAAGCGGGTGCCGCCGCCCCCGGCCCGGCGCCTCAGGCGTCCGGGTCCTCCCCGCAGATGATGCGGTCGCCGGTGGAGTAGCGCCACGTGTTCGTCTCGCGCTTGACCTCCGCGCCGCTGTCGAGGTCCTTCCAGATGCGCGTCGTGTCGACGGAGAAGCCGGTGTTGGCCCCCTGCGGCTCGCAGTCGGGCGAGTCGTCGTAGGTGACGCCGCCCTCCTCCACGTCGCGCCGCGGCGAGGTGACGCTCTCCACGTCCCACGTCTTCGTGCCCCAGAAGGTGACGGTGATCTCCCCGCCGCCGACGGACGCGTCGACGAGGATGCCGGTGTCGGTGTCGTTGCGGAAGCGCATGTCGACCGGCGGGGAGTAGTTGAGCGTCGACTCCCGGCCCACCGGGTAGCGCGAGATGTAGTAGCTGTGCGGCTTGAAGTCGAGCACCTCCAGGCCGGCGAAGAAGGCGGCGTTGTACGTCGTGGTCGCGACCTGCGACACCCCGCCGCCCACCCCCTCGGTGAAGCGGCCGTTGCTGATGACGCCGGCGGCCCGGTACCCCTTCGCGGTCGTCCGCTCGCCGAGGACCTCGTTGAGGTCGAACACGTCGCCCGGCAGCAGGAGGGTGCCCCGGATGGTCTCCGCCGCGACGCGCAGGTTGTTGGTGCGCGGCGGGTTGTCCGGGTAGTTCGTGGAGAACGTCGAGACGACCTCCGTGACGCCGAGCGCCTCGACCTCCGCCGTCGTCACGTCCGGCTCGGTGGTGGCGCCCTCGACGACCGCACGGCGGTCGCCGCCGGGCGCGAGGGCGGTGAGGGCCGCGGCCTGCAGCGCGTCGGCGGGCAGGCTGCGGCCGTTGCGGCCGGGCACGACCTCGGGCCGGCCGTCGGCGAGGCGGATCGTCGCGTCGCGCGGCTCGCTCTGCAGCTCCTCGTCGACCGCGAGGGTGGCGGCGCGCAGCCGCTCGCCGTCCACGCCGAGGCGCAGCGCGCCCTCGCCGTCGGGCTCCATCGCGAGGGTGTCGCCGAACACGTCCGGGGCAAGCTCGACCTCGCGCTCGCCGACCACGACGACGAGGGGGCCGGCGACGGCGGCCTGCGCCACCTCCAGGCCCGCCTCGACGTCGGCCTGGCTGATGTCGACGGGGACGGTGTCCTCCGGCAGCGCGAGCGGCTCGTCGTCGTCGAGCCAGCCGTCCTGCACCACGGCGGCGGCCGCCTCGACGTCGAGCTCGCGCCCCTCGACGGGGTCGTTCGCGGTCGGCACGCCGCCGGGGAACGTGACGTCGCCGTCGACGGGTGCGACGTCGGTGGCCGCCGCGAGCGCCTCGAGCTCCCCGACCAGCGCGTCGGTGTCGACGGTCGTGACGACGGGGACGCTGCCCTCCCCCGTCACGTGCTGCCACATGCGGGTCGGGTCGAGCGAGAAGCCGGTCAGCCCGGCGACGGTGGCCTCGAGGTCGACCGCGAGGCCCGCGGCCGCCGGGTCGATCTCCTCGACCCGGTCCTCGCCGACGGCCACGCGGACGGGCTCGGCCGCCTCCTCGCCCACGCTGGACCGCAGCGTGGCGACCGCGTCCTCGGCGGCGAGCCCGCCGACGGGCTCGCCGCCGACCTCGGTGCCGTACGGCACGCGGTCGGCGAGCGCGTAGGCCGCGCCCACGTAGACCGCGGCGAGGGCGAGCACGAGCCCGACGAGCGCGAGCAGCACCCCGCGCCACCCGCGCGCGGACCGTCGGCCGGAACCGGCCTCGTCCTGGCGTCGGAGGGTCTCGGTCCTCGCGCTCATGTGCTCTCCGCAGCTCGTCGCCACCGGGGGGCGTCCGGCCCCCCGCCGGCGTCCAGGATAGGTCGGCCGACGTGGCGGACGGTCCGGCGCGGTCCGGCGCCGCTCAACGATCCGGTAACGCCCGGCCCTGCTGCTCCGGCCGCTCCGGTCGCTCCGGCCTCGTCGGCCGTGACGGGTCGGCCAGCGACCGGTACGCGCTGGCGAACCACACGAGCGGCTCCGCGGCCGGCGCCCCGCCCCCGACCCCGCGGACCTCGCCGAGCACGACCGTGTGGTCCCCGGCGGGGTGCGCGGCGGCCACCGCGCACTCGAACGTCGCGAGCGCCCCCTCGACCAGCGGCACGCCGAGGACCGGGCCCGGGCCGTGCGCGACGCGCTCGAGCTGGCCGAGCAGCGGTCGCCCCCGGGTCGCCAGCCACGCCGCCACGGCCTGCTGGTCGTGCGCGAGCACGCTGACCCCGAAGCGGCCGTCGTCGAGGACGGCGTCGTGCACGCGGCTGTCGACCTCGAGGCACACCAGCAGCGTCGGCGGGTCGAGGCTCACCGAGGCCACCGAGTTCGCCGTCATGGCGTGCGGGTGCCGCCCGCGCGCGGTCACGACCGTCACCCCGGTCGCCCACCGCGCGACCGCGGCGCGGAACTCCTCCGGCGGCGCGGGCGCGCCCGGGACGTCGGGGCCGCTCACCCGGCCAGCCTGTCGCGCGTCCTCGTCACGCGCGCGGCGTGACGGGCCACGGCGACGGGGGCGAGGAACGCGGGCCAGAGCACGGCGACGAGCAGCCACACCGTCGAGGCGGGCAGGCCGGTCAGCACGAGGTCGCCGGCGGCGGTCACGGGCACGAGCACGAGCAGCGCGACGGCCCGGCCCGCGACGAGCATGAGCAGGTGCGAGGTGACGCCGGGCCGCCGGGTGGGAGCGACGGAGGCGGCGACGGCGAGGTCGGTGCAGACGACGAGCGCGACGGCGAGCAGGAGGCCGACCGGCACGAGCACGCCGAGCACGTCGGCGCGCGCGAGGTGCTGGCTCGTGCCGAGCCACGCCGTCAGGACCCCGAGGAGACCGACCGCGAGCAGCCGCAGGACGACGAGCACGCCCGCCAGGGTAGGCCGCCGACCCCGCGGGGCCGGACGGCCGGCCCTCACGACACCGTCGCTGCCCCCTCGCGCAGGTCGACGACCGCGGGACGGGGCCGGGCGCCGTGGGCGGCGGCCGCGGCCTCGAGCACGTCGGTGATCTCGTGCCCGACGAGCTCGTGCCGCGCGAGCAGCGCGTCGCGCAGCGCGGCGACCAGGTGCCGGTTGGCGGCCAGCAGTCCGCGTGCCCGGGCCTTCTGCGCGTGCAGCAGGCGCTCGACGGCCTCGCGTCCGTCGCGGTCGCCGAGCACGCGGGAGGTGAGCGAGCCGGAGAACGGCCCGCCGCCGGCCCCGGCGAGCGAGACGAGGCTGTCGCCCATGCCGGCCGCCCCGACCATCTGCGCCGCGACGTCCGTGGCGTAGGCGAGGTCGCCGCCGGGACCGGTGGACACGTCGTCGAAGAACAGCTCCTCCGCGACCTGGCCTCCCATCGCGATCTGCACGAGGCCCTCGAGCTCGGTGCGGGAGCGGGTGTAGACGTCGTCGCGGTCGCCGTGGGCGAGCAGGCCGAGGGCGGAGGCGCGCTTGACGATCGTGAGGATCTCCAGGCGCCGCTGCGGCGCGACGAGCCACGCCACGGTCGCGTGCCCCGCCTCGTGCGTCGCGATGAGCCGCTGCTCGTGGTCGGTGTAGCCGACGGGGTGGCCGAGCCCGACCTCCACGAGCAGGCGCGCCTGCTCGACGTCGCGCCACGTCATCGCCCGCTGCCCGCGCTTGAGCGCGTTGACGAGCGCCTCGTCGAGCAGGTTCTCGATCATGACCGGCGTGTAGCCCTGCGTGACGCCGCACAGCGCGTCTCGGCGCTCGGGGTCGTCGAGCTCGGCGGCGTGCGCCTTGCGGGCGAGGTAGAAGTCGACGATCTCGCGCCGACCGGCCTTGTCCGGGGCGTCGAAGGTGAGCCGCCGGTCGAAGCGGCCGGGGCGCAGCAGCGCCGGGTCGAGGTTGTCGGCGCGGTTCGTGGCGGCGACGAGGAGGATGTCGGGCGCCGTCGTCCGCGGCCGGGGCAGCTGCCGGTGCTCGGGCAGCAGCAGGTTGAGCGCGTCGACGAGGCGCGTGAGGAGCCGCTGCGCGCCGGTGGGCGTGTCGAAGGACTGCATCTGCACGAGCAGCTCGTTGACGACGCCGCCGACGCCCTCGCTCGTCATGCCCGCGGGCTGCACGACGGTGCCGCCACTCGCGCCGGAGCGGGCGGACACGGCGCCGGCGGGCGCGCCGGGCAGGCCAGTGAGCCCGCCGCAGCACAGGGGGCCGGTGGCGGGCGCCAGCCCGTCGGGCGCCGCGGTCGCGCTCATGCCGCCGCGGACCGTCGCGATCGCGTCGATCTCCTCGATGAATCCGATCGCGCCGCCCTCCGCGCGGGCGGCCTTGCGCAGCGCGGCGAAGTACGAGCGGATCTTGCCCGCGGTGGCGCCGTAGTACATGGACTGGAAGCTCGTGGCGGACACGAAGAGGAACGGCACGCCGGCCTCCTTCGCCATCGCCTTCGCGGTGTACGTCTTGCCGGTGCCGGGCGGGCCCTCGAAGAGCACGCCGCGCCGGGGCGTGCCGCCGAGCTCGTCGCGGAACGACCGGCCCGCGAGGAACAGGTCGAGGGTGCGCGACACCTCCTCGCGCACCGGACCGAGGCCCTTGACGTCGTCGAGGTCGACGTCGATCTGCTCGGGCCGGTACGTGACGTGGGGGCTGCGGCGCGCGACCACCTGCGTGCCGACCATGACGAGGATGAGGACGACGAAGAACACCCCGACGATGAGGTAGAGCGGGTCGACCGCGGGCAGGGCCGGGAACGGCGGCGCGCCGGTGACCGCGCGCCAGGTGAACCACGCGAGCAGAGGCGACAGCCACAGGGCGACGCGCAGCAGGCGGCGCTGGCGGATGCGCTCCCGCGCGACGCCCACGTCGGCGGTGGAGCGGCGCGCGGCGGGTGCGGGGCTGGTCACGACGGCCTCCTGGGTGTCCGGGACGGGACGGTCCGTCCTGGTCGCCAGCGTTCCCCCTGCCGCGCCGTCCTCACACCCGGCGGTGGCGCTGACCTGCGACGACACCGCCACATTCACCCGCGCGGCCCAGCCGCCGGGCGGGCGCCGTCACGCGCGGTGAGCGAGCGCGGCCAGCGGCGCGAGCGGGTCGCCGGCCGCCGGTCGAGGCACCGCGGCGGCCCGCTCGTCGCGGCGCAGCACGCGGTAGCGCTCGGTCCCGCCGAGCGGCTGCGGCACGTCGTTGGACAGGACGAAGCGGGCCGCGGGGCCGTCGGCCTCCTCGACCGTGACCTGGGTCGGCAGCGCCCGCAGCGCCGCCGCCTTGCGCGGCAGCCACCGCCCGGCCTCGACGACCGCGTCGACGCGGCCGGGCTCGACGTACACGTGCGGCAGCGGGCCGTCGGGGTCCCACGCGCGCGGGTCCGCGAGGTCGCGCAGCCAGCGGCGCAGCTCCTCGACGTCGCCCGCGGCGGCGAGCACGAGCGGGGTGCGCCACTCCTCGCCCGCGAGCTCCACCGCCCGCAGCGCCACCCGGTGGGCCATGACGTGGTCGGGGTGGCCGTACCCGCCGTCCTCGTCGTAGGTGACCACGAGGTGGGGGCGCTCGGTGCGCACGAGTCCCGCGAGCCGGCCCGCGGCCTCGTCGAGGTCGGCGACGGCGAACGCGTCGGCGCGGACGTCGTCGGGCACCCCGGCTCGCCCGCCCGGCAGGATCGCCATGCCGGAGTCGCGGTACCGCGGCCACGGGCGGGTGCCGTCGCCGGGCAGGGCGTCGAGCCAGTGGTGCACGACGCGCCCCGCCGTGTCGCCCGCGAGGGCCCGCAGCGCCGCCGCGAGCTCGCGCTCGCGCTCGTCGGCGAGCGTGTCGTCGCGGTCGCTCGTGCGGTGCGCGTGCGCCTCGCCGATGACCTCGCCCTCCTCCCCGCGCGTGCACGTGACGAGGACGACCCGGTGCCCGCGGTCCAGCGCCGCGGCGGTGGTCGCGCCCATCGTGAGGGTCTCGTCGTCGGGGTGGGCGTGGACGAGCAGCAGGCGCAGCGGCTCGTGGGTCACGGCGGTCACCGACCCAGTGTCCCGGCTGGACGACCGGCGGCCCGCTCGGCAGGGTCGGGCTGATGGCGCACGACCCGGAGACCGACGCTCCCGACGGCCCGGACCCCTCGGACCCCGAGGCCGACCCGCGTCGTCAGCGCTGGGAGCACCGCCTCGCGGTGCCGGTGCTCGTGGCGGCGCTCGTGTCCGTGCCGGCGGTGTGGCTGACCCTCCTCGAGGAGCCGTACGCGACAGTCGGCGTCGTCGCGAACTGGCTCGCGGGGGCTGTGCTGGTCGGCGAGACGCTCGTGCTGCTCCTGGTCGGCAGCAACCGGCTGCGCTGGCTGCGCGACAACTGGTGGCTCGTCGCCCTCACGGTGCTGACGGTGGCGGCGGTCGTGCTCGCGCTCGGCCCGGTCCAGCTGCTGCGGCTCGTCCGCGCGCTCGGCGCGCTGCGGGTGCTGCGTGCGGGCCGCATCGTGTCGGCGGCCCGCCGGGTGCGGCGGCGGGCGGGGCTCAGCGGGCGCTGGTCGGCGGTGCTGACGGTCGGGGCGGGTGCGGTCGTCGCGGTGTTCGTGGCCGCGGTCCTGTCCGACCCGACGAGCCGGTCGCGGCTGCTCGTCGAGGACGCCGTCGGCGCCGTCGTCGGCCCGGTGCCCGGCACCGTGCTCGTGGTGGTCGCGGGACTGCTGCTCGGCGTCGCGACCTTCGTGACGCTGCGCCGGGGCGACGACGACTAGACCGACCGGGACCGCCGCGCACGGCAGGGGCGGCGACCGCGGCACCCGCCTCGCGCGGCTCAGGCGTGCGAGGGCGCACGGACGAGGCCGCGCAGGAGCGTCATGGCCTCGGCGTCCGGCGTCCCGGGGCGGGCGGTCCAGACGACGACGCGGAGGTCGGTGCCGCGGGCCTCGAGCACGTCGCAGTCCACCGTGACCCTGCCGACGCGGGGGTGCGTGAACGTCTTCCGGGAGGAGGCGTGCACGGCGGCGGGCCGCTGCTCCCACAGGGCCGCGAAGCGGGGGGACAGCGCCCGCAGCCGGGTGACGACGTCACGGACGGCCTGGTCGTCGGGGTGGCGGACGGCCTGCCGGTGCAGCTCGCCGACGAGGTCGCGCTCGAAGGCGTCGTCGGCCTCGGCCGTCCGCTCGACCAGCGGTGGACCGAGGAACTGGCGGCAGGCCGCGTTCTCCCCGACCGGGTCGGTGCCGAGGAAGACGGCGGCCAACGGGTTGCCCGCGACGATCGTCCACGCGGCGTCGACGACGATGAGCGGCGTGTCGGCGAAGCGGTCGACGAGCCGCTGCAGCGACGGGGTGACCTCCCGGCTGGCCCGCCGCGCCGTCGGCACGGCGAGACCGGTGAGGCGGTGCAGGTGCTCGGTCTCCTCACCGGAGAGGTCGAGCGCCCGCGACAGCGCGGCGACGACGGACGCCGACGGTGACTGCGCCCGGCCCTGCTCCAGGCGCACGAGGTAGTTGACGGAGATCCCCGCCCGGGCGGCGACCTCCTCGCGCCGCAGCCCCCGCGTGCGGCGCGGCGCGCCGGGCGGGGCCCCGACGAGCGCCGGGTCGGCCTGCTGCCGCCACGCGCGCAGGCAGGCGGCGAGGTCGTCCACACCGCAGATGCTGCCACCGGCGCGCGGCGACGCGAGGGTGGGACCGCCGGTGGTACTCACGACCGACCCGTTGTGCGGGGTCCGGGCGAGGCCCAGCGTGGTCGCCATGTCCACCGTCCTCATCACAGGAGCCACCAGGGGCCTCGGCCGCGAGACCGCCCGACAGCTCGTCGCACGCGGCCACGACGTCTGGGTCGCGGCACGCGACCCAGAGCGCGGGCGAGAGGCCGCCGACGAGCTCGGGGCGCGTGTCGTCCGGCTCGACGTCACGGACGAGGCCTCCGTCGTCGCCGCGGCCGAGCACGTCGCCGCGGCGACGGGCGGGTCCCTCGACGTGCTCGTCAACAACGCCGGCGTCGCCGGGGCGCACACACCCGTGCCGGACGTCACGGCCGAGGACGTCGAGGAGGTGCACGCGGTCAACGTCCTCGGCCCGGTCCGGGTCCTCCGCGCGTTCCTGCCGCTGCTGCGTCGCTCGGCGGCCGGCGTGGTCGTCAACGTGTCGAGCGGGCTGGGCTCGCACACGGTGACCTCGGACCCCGGCCGGGTCGAGAGCACCTTCCAGGCGCCCGCGTACACGTCGTCCAAGGCGGCCCTCAACATGCTCACCGCCCAGTGGGCGGCGGCCCTCCCGGACCTGCGTGTCAACGCCGTCGACCCCGGCTGGACCGCCACCGAGTTCAACGGCCACAGCGGGCCGCAGACCGTCGAGGAGGGCGCCGAGGTCATCGTCGCCATGGCGACGATCGGCGCCGACGGGCCCACCGGCACCTACCGCGACCGCCACGGGCCGCTCGGCTGGTGACCCGCGCCGCGGCGGTGAGGCGGTCGACAGCACCGCCCCCGCCGCGGCGGAGCACCGCGCCGCGGTCAGGTGAGCTGCTTGGCCCGGCTGCGGGTGCGGCCGCGCACGACCTGGCTCAGCTCGACCTTGCGCAGCCGGATCGCCTCGGGCGTGATCTCGACGCACTCGTCGTCGCGGCAGAACTCGAGCGCCTGCTCGAGGCTCAGCAGCCGCGGCGGCACCAGCCGCTCGAGCTCGTCGCCGGTGGCGCTGCGCATGTTGGTGAGCTTCTTCTCCTTGGTGATGTTGACGTCCATGTCGTCGGTGCGGGCGTTCTCGCCGACGATCATGCCCTCGTACACCTCGGTCGCGGGCTCGACGAACATCGTCCCGCGCTCCTGCAGGTTGAACATCGCGAAGCTCGTGGCGACGCCGGTCCGGTCGGCGACGAGCGAGCCGTTCTGACGGGTCACCATGTCCCCGGCCCACGGGCCGTAGGAGTCGAACACGTGGTGGGCGATGCCCGTCCCGCGGGTGTCGGTGAGGAACTGGGTGCGGAAGCCGATGAGGCCGCGGCTGGGCACCTTGAACTCCATGCGCACCCACCCGGTGCCGTGGTTGCTCATCTGCTCCATGCGGCCCTTGCGCACCGCGAGCAGCTGGGTGACGACGCCGAGGTGCTCCTCCGGCACGTCGATCGTCATGTGCTCGTACGGCTCGTGGAGCTTGCCGTCGACCTCGCGCGTCACGACCTGCGGCTTGCCGACCGTCAGCTCGTAGCCCTCGCGCCGCATCTGCTCGACGAGCACGGCGAGGGCGAGCTCGCCGCGGCCCTGGACCTCCCACGCGTCCGGGCGCTCGGTCGGCAGCACGCGCAGCGACACGTTGCCGACGAGCTCCTTGTCGAGGCGGTCCTTGACCAGGCGCGCCGTCACCTTCGAGCCGCGGACGCGGCCGGTGAGCGGGGAGGTGTTCGTGCCGATCGTCATGGAGATCGCCGGCTCGTCGACCGTGATGAGCGGGAGCGGGCGGGGGTCCTCGGCGTCGGACAGCGTCTCGCCGATCATGATCTCGGAGATCCCCGCGACGGCGATGAGGTCGCCCGCGCCCGCGGACTCCACCGGGACGCGCTCCAGCGCCTCTGTCATGAGCAGCTCGGACACCTTGACCCGCTGCACGCTGCCGTCGGTGCGGCACCACGCGAGCTGGTCGTTCTTGCGGATCGTGCCCGAGCGGACCCGGCACAGCGCGAGCCGGCCGAGGAACGGCGAGGCGTCGAGGTTGGTGACGTGCGCCTGCAGCACCGCCTCCCGGCTGTCGACCGGCGCCGGGATGCTGCGCAGCAGCACGTCGAAGAGCGGCTCGAGGGAGTCCGAGTCGAGCTCGGTGCGGTCCTCGGGGCGGGTGAGCGAGGCCTTGCCGTCGCGCGCGACCGCGTAGACCACGGGGGTCTCGAGCAGCTGCTCCTCGTCGACGCCCGTGCCGTCGGCCACGTCGAGCATGAGGTCGAACGTCTCGTCGACGACCTCCGCGATCCGGGAGTCCGGCCGGTCGACCTTGTTGACGACGACCACGATCGGCAGGTGCGCCTGCAGCGCCTTGCGGAGCACGAATCGGGTCTGCGGCAGCGGGCCCTCGCTCGCGTCGACGAGGAGCAGGACGCCGTCGACCATCGACAGGCCGCGCTCCACCTCCCCGCCGAAGTCGGCGTGGCCGGGGGTGTCGACGATGTTGATCGTCACGCCGTCGGGCGCCCCGTGCGCCGCGGCCGCCGGCCCGCGGTACCGGATGGCGGTGTTCTTCGCGAGGATCGTGATGCCCTTCTCGCGCTCCAGGTCGCCGGAGTCCATGACGCGCTCGCGCACGGAGTCGGTCTCGGCCTGGTGGGCGGTGAAGGAGCCGGACTGCCACAGCATCGCGTCGACGAGCGTCGTCTTGCCGTGGTCGACGTGCGCGACGATCGCGACGTTGCGCAGGTCGGTGCGGAGGTCGGTACGCGCGTCGGTGCTGGGGTCGGTGCTCGGGTCGGTGCCCGGGGTGGCAGTCACGGGGTACCAGTCTGCCGCAGCGGGAGCAGCACCTCGGCCAGCCGCTCCACGGCGGCGGCGTCGGCCGGCAGCCACGGCACCGACCGGAGGGCCTCGACGGCGAGCCAGCGGAGCTCGTCGTGGTCCGCGAGCGGCTCGGGCTCCCGCTCGCCCGTGACCTCCGCGAGCCACAGCCGCAGGACGAGGTCGCCCGTGAGCGGCCACACGCGGCCGTGGTCCGGGTCCTCGGCGCCGCCGTGCACCTCCGCGCCGAGCCGGACGCGGATGCCGAGCTCCTCGTCGAGCTCGCGGTGCAGCGCCTGCTCGGGGGTCTCGCCGGGGTCGACCTTGCCGCCGGGGAACTCCCACAGCCCGGCCAGCGCCGACGGGGCGCTGCGCCGGGCGGCGAGGAGCCGGGTGGGACGGTCGAGGTCGTCGACGAGGGCGGCGCCCACGACGAGACGTGCGGGCGAGGGGACAGGACGGGGCACCGGTTCAGGCTCGCACGCCCGGACCGGTGCCCCGTCCCCTGTGTGATGCCACCCCGCCTCTGGCGGCGTCGCGGCTCAGACCTCGCGCGGTCCGGTGCCGGCCGGCGTACGCGCTCCCCGCGCCACGCTGCCGGGGTGCTCGTCCGGCGACGGGCCGTCGTCGCTGAGCTCGGCCGCGACGTCGGCCGCGAGGCGCTTGGTGCGCCGCCGCCGGCGGTGCCGGTCCACCTCCGCCCACTCCTCGCGCAGCGCCTTGAGCGTCGCCACCATCATCATGATCATGACGAAGGAGAACGGCAGCGCGATGACGATGGCCGTCGTCTGCAGCGCGCTCAGACCGCTCGTCGCGCCCGTGACCGCACCCACGATGAGCAGCGCCGCCGCGACGACGCCCTCGAGGACCGCCCACATGACCCGGCTCCAGGCCGGCGGGTTCGTGTTGCCGCCCGAGGCGAGCATGTCGACGACGAGCGAGCCGGAGTCCGACGACGTGACGAAGAACGTGACGATGAGCACGAGCGCGATGACGCTCACGATCCCACCGAGGGGAAGCCCGTCGAGCATGAGGAACAGCGACGTGTTGGTGTCGACCGCGCCGTCGGCCCCGACGAGGCCGCCGTCACCGAAGAGCTCGCGGTACAGCGCCGTCCCGCCGAGGACGGAGAACCACAGGAACGTGAGCAGCGTCGGGACCGCGAGGACACCGACGACGAACTCGCGGATGGTGCGCCCGCGCGAGATGCGCGCGATGAAGACGCCGACGAAGGGCGCCCACGACATCCACCAGCCCCAGTAGAAGGTCGTCCACGCGGCCTGCCACGCCTGGCCCTCCGCACCCTGCAGCGGGGAGGTGTCGAAGGTGAGGCGCAGGACGTTGGCGGCGTACAGGCCGATGCTCGCGACGAACTCGCGGAGCAGGAACAGCGTCGGGCCGGCGAGCAGGACGAAGAGCAGCACGACGGCCGCGAGCACCATGTTAACGTTCGACAGGATGCGGATGCCCTTGGCGACCCCGGTCACCACGGACAGCACGGCGAGCCCGGTGATGG
Source organism: Aquipuribacter sp. SD81 (assembly GCF_037153975.1). Classification (NCBI taxonomy): domain Bacteria; kingdom Bacillati; phylum Actinomycetota; class Actinomycetes; order Micrococcales; family Intrasporangiaceae; genus Aquipuribacter; species Aquipuribacter sp. SD81. The sequence continues at coordinate 60,247 of NZ_JBBAYJ010000017.1, read as the reverse complement.
CGGCGATGAGGACCGTCTGCCACAGCGGCGTGTCGGCGGGGACGCCGAGGAAGTCGAGCCCGGCGGACAGCTGGAGGACGCCGAAGCCGAGCGAGGTGGCGACGCCGAACAGCGTGCCCACGACGGCGATGACGTCGATGACGTCGCCGAACACGCCGCGTGCGACCCGCTCGCCGACCAGCGGCTCCAGAGCCCAGCGGATCGAGATCGGGCGCCCCTTCCGGTGCACCGCGTAGGCGATGGCGAGCCCGACGACCACGTAGATCGCCCACGCGTGCACGCCCCAGTGCAGGTAGGTCGTCGTGATCGCCTGCGCGGCGGCCTGGGTCTGCGTGCCGTCGAAGCCGGGCCGCGGTGCGGCGAAGTGGTTGAGCGGCTCGGCGACACCCCAGAAGACGAGACCGATGCCCATGCCGGCGCTGAACAGCATGGCGAACCAGCTGCGGAGGCCGAACTCGGGCGCCTCGTCGTCGCGACCGAGACGCAGGTCGCCGTAGCGGCTGAACGCGACGAAGGCGGAGAAGGCGACGAAGGCGGCGATGAGCAGCACGTAGTACCAGCCGAAGCCGTCGAGCACGACGCCCTGGACGCTGCTCATCGCCTCCGCGGTGGTGCCGGGGAAGACGAGCGCGAGCAGGGCGAAGACGCCGATGATGCCGGTTGCGGGCCAGAACACCCGTGGCTCGATGGACTTGCCCCGCGACACCCGCGGCGCGACGGGCTCGGGGGTGGCGGGACCGGTCGCCGACGTACGGGGACGGTCGGCGGGAGGGGCAGACATGACGACTCCAGGCTCGCCCGGGGGGAGGCGAAATGGGGGGAAGGGGCCTACCCACCATTCCCGAGATCCTCCTGAGGTCAAGTTGGCCGTGACCTGCCCGTGACCTACGCTCCGCGCCGACGACCTGGCTAGCGTGGCCGTCATGAGCCCAGACGGTCCCGGTCCGCGGCTGCTCGCCCACGCCGACGTCGCCACCCAGCTCGCCGACCTGCCGGCGTGGGAGCACGTGGGCGTCGCCCTGCACGCCCGCTTCGACGCGCCCGACGTGCCGGCCGCGGTGGGGCTGGTCGCGGACGCCTTCGACGAGGCCGAGCTCGTCGACCACCACCCCGACGCGGACATCCGGTGGAAGCGGGTGCGTTTCGCGCTGTCGACGCACAGCGAGGGCGGGGTCACCCAGCTCGACATCGAGCTCGCCCACCGCATCGAGGACGTGGCCGCGCGACGCGGTGCGACGCACCTGCCGCCGCAGTCGCAGCTCGTCGAGGTGGGCGTCGACACCGCGGACCCGGCACGCGTCGCGCCGTTCTGGCGCGCCGCGCTCGGGTACGCCGGGCCGGAGGGCGAGGACGTGCTGGTGGACCCCGCGGGCCGGGGACCGGCGGTGTGGTTCCAGTCGACGCCCACGCCGGCGGCCCCCGCGGGCACGCGCGGCCGGCTCCACGTCGACGTCAGCGTCGGCACGCTGGCCGAGGCCGCGACGCGGCGCGCGGACGTGGAGGCGGCCGGCGGCCGGCTGCTCGACGACACGCACGCCCCGGCCTGGTGGGTGTACGCCGACCCCGACGGCAACGAGGTGTGCCTCTGCACCGGCTTCGGCCGGGAGGACGCATGAGCGGCGACCGGCCCGCGAGCAGCTCCGAGGCGGCGAGTCCGACCGGCGCGACCCCGGCAGGCGGGACCCCGCCCGACGCGGCCCCGGCCGGCGGTACGTCGGCGGTCGGCGCGACCCCCGCCGGCGCCGCGGCGACGCTGCACGCGGAGGAGACGAGCCTCGCCCAGGTGAACGCGAAGCTGAACTGGCTGCGGGCCGGTGTGCTGGGCGCGAACGACGGCATCGTCTCGACCGCCGGGCTCGTCGTCGGGGTCGCGGCGGCGACGACCGACCGGCCCACGCTGCTCGTCGCGGGCGTCGCCGCGCTCGTCGCGGGCGCGCTGTCGATGGCGGGCGGCGAGTACGTGTCGGTGAGCACGCAGCGCGACACCGAGCGTGCGCTGCTGGCCAAGGAGGCCCGCGAGCTGCGCGAGACACCGGACGAGGAGCTCGCCGAGCTCGCGGGCTTCTACCGGGACAAGGGCCTGAGCGACGAGACCGCCCAGCAGGTCGCGGTCGAGCTGACGGCTCACGACGCCCTCCGTGCGCACGCCGAGATCGAGCTCGGCATCGACGCCGAGGCGCTCGTCAGCCCGTGGCAGGCCGCACTCGCGTCGCTCGTGTCCTTCGCCGTCGGTGCGCTGCTGCCGCTGCTCGCCATCGTGCTGCCCTCCCCCGGTGCGCGGGTGCCGGTCACCGTCGCCGCCGTCGTGGTCGCGCTCACCATCACCGGCTTCCTGAGCGCCCGGCTCGGCGGCGCGCCCGTGGTGCGGCCCGTCCTGCGCAACGTCGGCGTCGGCCTGCTCGCCATGCTCCTCACCTTCGTCGTCGGCTCCCAGGTCGGCGGCGCGCTGTAGCCCCCACGTCACGCCAGCAGCGCGACGCCGCGACGCCACGGCACCGTGACGCCACGGCACCGCGACGCCACGGCACCGCGACGCCACGGCACTGCTCCCCCGGCGGCCCGCTCACCTCGTCGCCCACTCGGCGTCGCACGCTCGGCGCGCTCCGCCGGCCCTGCACCCCGCTCGGTCTACGTCCGTCGGGTGTAGGTGACCTGTTTGCGTCCGGTGCGGTCGGTGGTGATCGAGTGCTGGTAGGTGGGGTCGTGGACCCTGCGGTGGTGGTGCCCGCACAGGGGCACGGCCTTCGCCAGGTCGGTGGTGCCGCCGGTGGACCAGGGGTCCTCGTGGTGCAGCTCGGTCCAGGCGTAGGGGCGGTCGCAGTCTCGGGCGGCGCACGTGTCGTACACGGTGGCCAGGGCGGTGCGGTGGGCCTCGGTGAAGAACCGGCCGGCCCGGCCGAGGTCCAGCGGCAGCGAGGCACCACCCAGGACCGCCGGTACGAGCCCGGCCCCGCACGCCAGGCGCCGGGCCTGTCCGCCCGAGACGGCGTGGCCGGTGTCCAGGCGGGCGGTGCCGAGGTTCCCGGTCGCCTCGTGCAGCTGGGCGAGGCTCATCGTGACCACGACGGTGGCGGCGACCTTGCCGTGCAGCCGGTCGGTCGGCAGGTGCTCCAGCAGGTCCGCGAACGCCAGGCCCCGCTGGTTCGCCCTCTCCTGCGCGGTCACCGGCCTTCCCGCTCCCTCCTGCGGCGCCCCCTGCTGCGGCGCCCCCTGCTGCGGCGCCGCGTGCTGCGGGGCCGCGTGCTGCGGGGCCGCGTGATTAGGGGCCGCGTGCTGCGGCGAGTGCGTGGCGCTGGTGCGCGCGCGGCGGGGTGCGGTCATCTGCTGCACCGCCTTCACCAGCACCGCCGCGGAGGCACTCGGCAGGGTCGCCCACACATCGGTGGTGCCGTCGGTGTTGTCCCGCCACGACAACCGCGCCCTCGCCCGCGCGCGTTCCTCCTCCGAGCGCTGCACACGGTCCTCGTGCGCGGCGACCTCCCGCGCCGACAGCCGCGCCGCCTCGACCGCCCGCGCCGCCAGGCGCCGCAGCTCGGCCGGGGACACCTCCCGCGCCCGGGCGACCAGCCGTTGTTCCACCGCCGCACGGCGGTCCGCGGACAACCCCGGCGGCAGGTCCCGCATCGTCCGCGCGATCACCGCCGCGGACTCCCGCGGCACGTCCCCCTCACTCATCGCCTGCCGGGTCATGGGCAGGAACTCCGCCAGGTCCCGAGCCAGCGCCACGTCCGCGGCCGCCGCGGCGCCGCTCGTCTTCGAGCGGCCCGCCAGCCACGCCGACGTCCCCGACGCACCCGAGGACCCCGCGACGTCGGCGGTGTCCGCGGCCCGCACCAACGCCAGGCGCACCGCCTGCCAGCGCGTGATCAACCGGTCCACCTCACGCAACCGAGCGGCGACCTGCGGCACACCCGCACCAGCCGCCTGCACGTGCTCGATCTGCTCCACCAGCCCGTCCAACGCGGCCCCCGCCGACGCCAGGCGCACCGGCAGCGGGTCCCAGCGAGGGACCTCCACCACCAACGCCGCCATGCAGACACACTATTCGAACACGTGTTCGAACGCAAGGTATTCGGGCACACCAACTGCACCCGCCCATGGCTCCGGTGGCATGCGTCGACGCCGCCGAGCCGCCGAGCAGCCGCCGCCTGCCGGACATCGGTCACGCGCCCAGCTGACCCTTCACCGGCTCGGCACGCGCGGACGCCGAGAGGATACGCCGCGCCAGGACGCCCGAGCCCGCCTACGAGGCGCGCCCGACGCACCCCCGAGCGATCGAGCCGGCCCTCAGAACCCGGTCGGCCCGTCCTCGGGGAAGTGGCACGCCACCCGGTGCCCCGGTGCGACCTCCGCGAGCGGCGGGGTCTCCGTGGCGCAGACGTCCTGCGCCTTCCAGCAGCGCGTCCGGAACCGGCACCCGCTCGGCGGGTTGAGCGGGCTCGGCACGTCGCCGGTCAGCGTGATGCGCTCGCGCCCGCGCTCCCGCGACGGGTCGGCCACCGGCGCCGCCGACAGCAGCGCACGCGTGTACGGGTGCTTGCCGTAGCCGTACAGCCGGTCGCGCTCGGCGACCTCGACGATCCGGCCCAGGTACATGACGGCGACCCGGTCGGAGATGTGCCGGACCACCGACAGGTCGTGCGCGATGAACAGGTAGCCGAGGTTCATCCGCTCCTGGAGCTCCTCCAGGAGGTTGATGACGCCGGCCTGGACGGACACGTCGAGGGCCGAGACGGGCTCGTCGAGCACGAGCATCTTCGGCTCGAGCGCGAGCGCGCGGGCGATGCCGATGCGCTGGCGCTGCCCGCCGGAGAACTCGTGCGGGTAGCGGTTGCCGTGCTCGGGGCTCAGGCCCACGAGCCGGAGCAGCTCCGCGACGCGCTCGGGGCCGGACTGCCGACCCCACTCGCCGTGGATCTTCAGCGGCTCCCCGACGATGTCGTTGACCGGGAGCTTCGGGTTGAGCGAGGCGTACGGGTCCTGGAAGACGATCTGCAGGTCCTTGCGCACGGGGCGCAGCTGCCGGGTCGACATCGTCGTGAGCTCGCGGCCCTCGAAGCGCACCGAGCCCGACGTGGGCGTGTGCAGCTGCAGCACCGCGCGACCCGTCGTCGACTTGCCGCAGCCGGACTCACCGACGATGCCGAGGGTCTCCCCCGCGTCGACCGCGAAGGACACGCCGCTGACGGCCTGCACGTGCCCGACCGTCCGTCGCAGCAGCCCGCCGCCGCGGACGGGGAAGTTCATGACGAGGTCGTCGACCTCGAGCAGCTTCGTGCCCGGCCCGCCCGTCGCGGGGTCGGTGCCCGACGGGCTCGGCACCGGGCTGGTGGTCGTGCTCATGCGGGGGCGCTCCCTGTGGTGGCCGCGTCCGAGCGGAAGATCGCGGTCGCGTCCTCGTAGGTCGCGACCTCCTCCCACCGGTGGCACGCGGCGTGGTGGTCGCGTCGGTCGGTCTCGTACAGCGGCGGCTCGCTCGTGCGGCACTGCTCGACCGCGAGCGGGCAGCGGGGCCGGAACGGACAGCCCTCGGGCAGCTGGATGAGCGACGGCGGCGTGCCCTCGATGGGGCGCAGCCGCTCGCCGATCATGTCGGTGCGCGGCACGGAGCCGAGCAGGCCGGCGGTGTACGGCATGCGGGGCCGGGCGAAGACCTCCTCGACGCCCGCCGTCTCCACCGGCTTCCCCGCGTACATCACGAGGACGCGGTCGGCGATGCCGGCGATGACGCCGAGGTCGTGGGTGATGAACACGATGGCCGCGTCGACGGCGTCCTTGACCTCGAGGAGGGTGTCGAGGATCTGCGCCTGCACCGTCACGTCGAGCGCGGTCGTCGGCTCGTCGGCGAAGATCACGTCCGGCCGGTTGATGACGGCCATCGCGATCATGGCGCGCTGGCGCATGCCGCCGGAGAACTCGTGCGGGTACGACCGCAGCCGCGACTTCGCCTGCGGGATGCCGACGAGGTCGAGCATCTCCTGCGCGCGCGTGAGCGCCGTCGACATCGACACGTGCTCGTGGGACCGGACGGCCTCGGCGAGCTGGTACCCGACCGTCAGGACGGGGTTCATCGCCGTCATCGGGTCCTGGAAGATCATGCCGATCTTGCGCCCGCGCAGCCCGCGCTGCTCCTCCGGGCGCATGCGCAGCACGTCCTTGCCGCGGTAGAGGATGCGCCCGTCGATCTGCGCGCTCTTCGGCAGCAGCCCCATGACGGCCATGCTCGACACCGACTTGCCGGAGCCCGACTCCCCCACGATGCCGAGGACCTCGCGCGGGCGCAGCGCGTAGTCGACCCCGCGGACGGCCTTGACGACGCCGTCGTCGGTCGGGAAGCGGACGGTGAGGTCCTCCACCCGCAGCAGCTCGGTCTCGAGGTCCACCTCGGGCGCGACGACGTCGCCGTGGACCTCGCCCGCCGCCGAGCCGGACCGGTCGTCGGAGGGCGCGGCGGTCGCGCCGCCGGACCTGCGGTTCCTGCCGAGGATCATGCGCGCACCTTGTTCTGGCGCGGGTCGAACGCGTCGCGCAGACCGTCGCCGATGAAGTTGATGGTGAGGGCGATGCCGATGATGAACAGGCCGGGGAACCAGAACAGCCACGGCCGGGTCGCGAAGGCCGTCTGGTACGTGCTGATGAGGCGGCCGAGGCTCGTGTCGGGCGGCTGCACGCCGAACCCGAGGAAGCTGAGCGCCGTCTCCAGCAGGATCGCCGCGGCGATCGTCAGCGTGGCGTTCACGATGATCGTCGAGACGGTGTTGGGCAGGACGTGCCGGGTGATGATCCGGAACGGGCTCGCCCCCATCGCCCGGGCCGCCTCCACGAACTCGCGCTCCTTGAGCGAGAGCACCTCCCCGCGGATGAGTCGCGCGAGGCTCGTCCACACGACGATGCCGAGGAACAGCCCGAGGACGATGGCGGTGCCGTCGGTGCCGCGGGCGACCACGGCGGCGAGGACGAGCAGCGGGATGGCGATGATGACGTCGACGACGCGCATGAGGCCCGTCTCCGCGAGACCGCCGAAGTAGCCGGCGACGGCCCCGACCACCGTCCCGACGAAGGTGGAGACCAGCCCCACGAGCAGCGCGATCTGCAGCGACTGCTGCGCCCCGCGCATGGTGGTGGCGAAGTAGTCGCGACCGACGCTGTCCTGCCCGAACGGGTGCTCGCCCCAGGCGAGGCCGTCGCCGTCGACGAAGGCCGGCAGCACGTCGAGCGTGGGCCGCCCGCCGTCGACGACCGCGCCGGTCGTCAGGTACGACTTGTCCCACCAGCCGGGGATGGGTCCCGCGCCGATGCTCGACACGGCGAGCACCACGATCGCGACGAAGAGGAAGAGCGCGACCATCGCCGCGCGGTGGCGCAGGAAGCGGCGGAGCACCAGCTCGCGCTGCGTGCGGGCCTTGACGCTGAAGCCCTGCTCCTCCGAGCGCTGCGACGGGACGCCGGTGCCGGAGTGGTCGTCGACCTCCCGAGCCGACACGTCGTCCTTAAGCTCGGTCGCGTTCGGGTTGCGGTCCTCGTCGTTCGTGGGCGGGACGGTCATCGGTCCTCCTCCGGTCGCGGGCGGGGGCGGTCGTCGTCGGTCGGGCGCTGGACCGTCACGACAGCCGGATCCGGGGGTCGAGGTAGGCGTAGAGGATGTCCGCCACGAGGTTGAACAGGACGACGAGCACGGCCGTCACGACGAAGAAGCCCATGACCGGGTTCGGGTCGACGTTCCGCAGCCCCGTCACGAACAGCTGGCCCATGCCCGACCAGCCGAAGACCGTCTCGGTGATGACCGCGCCGCCGATGACGGCGCCGAAGTCGAAGGCCGCGAGCGTCGTGACGGGGATGAGCGCGTTGCGGAAGGCGTGCCGGACCGTGACCGTCCGCTCCGTCAGACCCTTGGCCCGGGCGGTCCGGACGTAGTCCATGTTGAGCACCTCGAGCATCGACGCGCGCGTGTAGCGGGTGTACGTCGCGAACGAGATGAGGATGAGGGCGGCGGTCGGCAGGACGAGCGAGGCGCTGCGGTCCAGCCACACCTCCCAGAAGGTGCCGGTGAAGTTCGGCGTGCCCGACCCGATCGTCTTGACGATGCGGCCGTTGACGCGGTCGGAGTAGCCCGAGAAGGCGACGAGCACGTAGTCGGTGAACACCGTCGCACCCGTCAGCAGGGCGGAGAACACCGCCGCGCGGACGGCCTGCGGCCGGTCCAGCCCGCCGAGCAGGACGCCGGCGACGACGCCGAGCGCGATGAGGCCCACGGTGCACAGTCCGATGAGCAGCCACGACGGGTCGCGCAGCGGCCCGGCCAGCAGCGTGGCCCCGATCAGGCCGCCGGCGGTCGCGGCCAGGCTCGCGTAGAGCACGCGCAGGTTGCGCAGGCCCGAGACGAGGAACGTGATGCCCAGCGCCCAGCCGAGGCTGATGAACACGACAAGCACGGGCCCGAGCGCAGGGCGCGCGAACCACTCGACGGCGTCGAGGTAGACGAGCACGCCCGCGGTCGCCGCGGCCGCGACCGCGGCCACCACGAGCCGTCGTCGCGCCGCCCCGCCGAGGACGGCCTGCCACACCGCCGCCGCGACCACGGCGAGCGCGACCGTCACCCACAGGGGGATGCCGGGGTCGGCCAGCCAGTCGTTGAGGCGGATGGCGCCGAACTCCTTGAGCAGCACCGCCACCCAGAAGATCGGCAGGGAGAAGAAGAGGAAGGCGAGGAAGGTGACGACGTAGTCGAAGCCCGTGTACTGCCGCAGCGCCGAGACGATGCCGACCGTGACGCCGAAGATGATCGCGAGGAACGTCGCGGCCGTCACGAGGCGGATGGTCGAGGCCATGGCCTGCGCGAGCAGCGTCGTGACCTCCTGCTGCTCGATGGACTGCCCGAGGTCGCACGCGCCGACCAGGCAGCCGGCGGCGCCGCTCAGCCAGCCGACGTAGCGCTGCAGGACGGGTTGGTCGAGGCCGAGCAGCTCGATGCGCCCCTCGATCGCCGCCTCGCGCTGGTCGGCGTTGGGGATCGGGTAGAGCTCCTCCAGCGGGTCACCGGAGTTCACGACGAGCAGGTAGACGACGAAGGTCGCCGCGAGCAGCGTGAAGATCGAGATGATGACGCGACGCACGACGAACACGCCCATCGCTGGCCTCCTGGTTGTCTCGGCCGGACCCGTCCTCGACCCTCTGGTGGGGGGCTCCTCGGGCGTGCCCGACGGTCTCGCGGCACGGGAGCCACGCCGTCGTGTGTCCCGGTCGTGACCGGGTCAGCCCCGTGCCGTCCGCCGCACCGAGCCTACGTCGTGCGTGCGGGTGCTCGGAACGCCTGAGGGCGTCCGGCACGGGGACGGGGCCCCGCCTGGTGGGCGGGGCCCCGTCCGTCGTGCTGCTGGTGCGGTGGTGCTGCTGCAGTGGCGTCAGACCGACGTCACTGCGCGGTGTTCGCCCACTCCCACGCGTTCCACGTGAGGTCGGCCTGGGTCGGGTTGTACACGACGCCCTCGACACCGGAGGTCGTGGCGAGCAGGCCGGGGAAGGTGAAGCCCGGGATCGTGGCGAGGTCCTCCCAGAGGATCGTCTCGATCTGCGTCACGAGCTCGGTCTGCGCGTCGGCGTCGGGCTCCTGCACGAGCTGATCGAGCAGGGCGTCGACCTCCTCGTTGCAGTAGTAGCCGTTGTTGTTGCCCTTGGGCTCACCCTCGGGGACGCACTCGAACGTCGAGACGGAGCCCGACTTGAGCGGGGAGCCCGCCCACGCGAACTGCGCGACGTCGAAGGCACCCGTGGCGAGCTCGCCGTCGGCCTCGAAGAAGTTCTCGTTGCCGATGTCCTGCACGTCGAAGCCGGCGCCGTTCGGGCCGCAGGCGTCGACGATGAGGGCGGCCTCCTGCTGACGACGCGGGTTCGCGTTGTGGCCGAGGCGCAGCGTGGTGCCCGTGAGGCCGTTCTCCTCGAGGAGCGCGGCGGCGGCCTCGATGTCCTGCTCGGACTGGCCGTCGTAGGCCGCGCCGACGATGGCCTCGTAGTCGGGCTCGAACGGGAAGCTGAAGCGCGCGTTCAGCACCTCGGCCTCGGGGTTGAGCGGGGCGATGAGGTTGTCGATCATGGTCTGGCGGGGGATGCAGAGGGCGAACGCCTCACGCAGCACCGGGTCCGCGAACTCGCCCTGGAAGTTGAAGTCCCAGTGCTCGTACGTGTACTGGTCCTGGCCGGCGACCTCGATGGAGTCGCCGATCGCCTCGAGCTGCGCGAGCAGGTCGGGGCTGGGCTGGGGCGCCATGGCCTGGATCTCGCCGTTCTGCAGCGCCTGGGCCTGGGCGTCCTGCGCGATGAAGCGCGTGACGATGGTGTCGCTGGCCGGCGGCGTGCCCCACCACTCGGGGTTGGCCGTGTAGGTGAGCGACTGGCCGGCCTCCCAGCTGTCGACCACGTACGGGCCGGAGGACAGCGCGGTCTCGGAGTTCCACTCGCCCGGCGCGAAGTTCCAGCCGGTGTTCCAGAACTCGGCGGCCGGGGAGAGGGCCTCGGCGTCGCCGGCGTCGACCGCGGCGATGATGTCCTCGACGCCGCTCTCGCGCTCGAGCACGTGGGCCGGCTTCATGGCGCCGTAGGTGGCCGCGTAGTCGGCGTACGGCGTGTCGTACGTGACGGTGAACGACTTGTCGCCGTCCTCGCAGTCGGGGCGCGCGTGCGACTCGTAGCCGGTGTTGCCGGCGGCGGAGAACTCGGGGAAGCCACCGTTCTGGGCCGCCCAGTACAGGACGGCGTCGTCGCAGTCGATCGGCTCGCCGTCGGACCAGACGGCCTCCTCGGCGAACGTGTAGTCGATCGTCAGCGGGTCCTCGCTCGTGACCTCGAACGTGCCGAACTCCTCGTCCGGCTCGACGGTGCCCTCGGGACCGAAGTACCAGAACCCGCGCAGGACGGGGTTGAGGGCGACTGCGTTCGCGGAGGCGTTGGTCTCGGCGGTGTCCGAGTTGTACGAGAAGATCTCCTGCTCGTAGGCCCACGTGAACGTGCCGCTGCCAGCGGCCTCGCCGGCGCTCGCGCCGGTGTCCGTGGGCTCCGCCGTCGCCGCGTCGCCGCCGCCGGCCGTGGCCTCGCCCTCCGCGGCACCGTCGTCCGACGTCGCGCAGGCGCTGAGGACGAGGGCGGAGCCGGCGAGCAGCGCGATGACCTTCGCGCTTGTCCGGGTGCTGATCACTGGGGATCCTCCATCAGGTTTCTGTCGCCGCACGGTTTCTGGCCGGAACGGCGGGTGACCGCCGAAACATGCCGCAGACCGGACGACGACCGCAAGAACGGAGGCCCCTCGTTACCGAGTCGCAACCGTCGTGCGCGTACCGTCGTCACCGCGCGGTAGCAGCACGGCACATTCGCGCACGCACCGTGACAAACCGGGCGGTGCCTGGGTAACGCCTGGGAGCGACCTCACGGCAGCAGCGCCTGCACGAGGAGGCCCGCACCGGCAGCCGCGGAGACGACGAGGACCGCCTGCCGCACCCGGACGGGGTCGACCCGGCGCCGCAGCGGAGCGGCGGCGAGGTACCCGACGACGACGGCCGGGACGAGGACCGCACCCTGGGCGAGGCTCGCCGTGCTCACCTCGCCGACCGCGAGGAGCGAGCCGAGGCTGAGCAGGGCGCCGACGAGGAAGAACGTCGCGAGCGTGGCCCGCAGCACCTGCCCGCCCGCGTTCCGGTACGCGATCGCCATCGGCGGCCCGCCGATGCCCGAGGTCGTGCCGCCGAGGCCGCTGAGGGCACCGGCGAGCGCGAGCGTGGCCCGGCGGGGCTGTCGTGCCGTCGCGCCGCCGGCGGGCGGGAGGACGGCAAGCTCGGGGTCAGGCCCGGCCAGCCCGTCTCGGCGGACCCGGCGGGGACTGTCGGCGTGGACCGCCGCACCGACGGCGGCGAGCACCGTGGCCGCCACGAGCAGCTGCAGTCCCCGCACCGGCAGCAGGGCGACGGCCGCGGCCCCGGCCAGCCCGCCGGGCACGCGCCCTACGAGCGCCCAGCCGAAGCCCCGGGCGTCGACGTGCGCACGCTCCCGGAGCGCCTGCAGCACGACCAGCGGCAGGACCGCCACGAGCACCCCGACGGGCACGAGCCCAGGGACGAGGAACACGAGCACCGGCACGGCAAGGAGCGCGAGGCCGAAGCCGAGCACCCCCTGCACGAGCGCCCCGAGCGCGACGACGACCAGGCACGCGCTGAGGGTGAGGGGGTCGAGCACGACGGCGTCGCTGGGCACCGTCACAGCCTGCCGTCCCGCGGCGGGACCGCCGGCCACCGGCCGTCCCGCCGGCCACCGGCCGTCCCGCCGGCCTCCGCAACGCGCGTCGGTCCGGTTCGCCGCCCGACCGGGCCGAGCCACAGGGTAGGTACCGCGACGCTCACGACGCGGGCTGGGTGGGAGGGGCCGACACGCCGGCCGAGCCGCCGCAGACCCAGCACTCGTCATGTTGCGACGAGTGCTGGCTCCTGCTGGTCGGGTCCGGCGTGTCGCGCCTTCCCAGCCAGCACCCGTCGCGAGCGCGCGACGACCCACCCCTGCCCGGGGGGCGGCGCGCAGCGGCTCGGCCGGGCGCGGCCCGGTCAGACGTCGAAGCGGAACCCTCAGACGTTGAAGCGGAACTCCACGACGTCGCCGTCGGCCATCACGTAGTCCTTGCCCTCCATGCGGACCTTGCCGCGGGACTTCGCCTCCGCCATGGAGCCCGCGTCCACGAGGTCGCCGTAGGACACGACCTCCGCCTTGATGAAGCCGCGCTGGAAGTCGGTGTGGATCACACCCGCGGCCTCCGGCGCCGTGGCCCCCTGCGGGATGGTCCAGGCGCGGGACTCCTTGGGGCCGGCCGTCAGGTAGGTCTGCAGGCCGAGGGTGGCGAAGCCGACGCGCGCGAGCTGGTGCAGACCGGGCTCGCTCTGGCCGGACTCCGCGAGCAGCTCGGCGGCGTCCTCCGGCTCCAGCCCTGCGAGGTCGGACTCCAGCTGCGCGTCGAGGAAGATGGCCTCGGCCGGCGCGACGAGGGCGGCCAGCTCCTGCCGTCGCGCGAGCGCCGCCTCGTCGTCGCCGAGGGTGGCCGCGTCGACGTTGAAGACGTAGAGGAACGGCTTGGTCGTCAGCAGGCCGAGCTCGCGCAGGTGCGCCGCCTCGAGCCGACCCGCCTTGACCGCGCTCGACAGCGGCACGCCGTCGGACAGCGTCGCCTCGGCCTGCTGCGCGGCGGCGAGGACGGCGGGGTCCGTCTTCTTGCCGCGGACCTCCTTCTCCAGGCGCGGCAGCGCGTTCTCGACCGTCTGCAGGTCGGCGAGGACGAGCTCGGTGTTGATGGTCTCGATGTCGGCCGCGGGGTCGACGCGACCGTCGACGTGCGTGACGTCGTCGTCGACGAAGGCGCGGATGACCTGGCAGATCGCGTCGGCCTCGCGGATGTTGGCCAGGAACTTGTTGCCGAGCCCCTGGCCCTCGCTCGCGCCGCGCACGATGCCGGCGATGTCGACGAACGACACCGTCGCGGGCACGGTCCGCTCGCTCGCGAAGATCTCCGCGAGCCGGTCGAGGCGCTCGTCCGGCAGCGGGACCACCCCGACGTTCGGCTCGATGGTCGCGAACGGGTAGTTCGCGGCCAGCACCTCGTTGGCGGTGAGCGCGTTGAACAGGGTCGACTTGCCCACGTTGGGCAGTCCCACGATGCCGATGGTCAGAGCCACGTGCGGGGAGTCTACGGGGGTGCCGGCGAGCCCCGGCGCGCGTCGCTGCCGGGTTGTGTCCGGGCCGCGGCGGACCATCGCCGTATGGACCCGCTCCCCCTCCTGCTCCTCGTGCTCGGCCTGCTGCTCGGCACCGCAGCCGGTGCGGCCGCCGCGACCACGCTGCTGCGCGCCCGGGCACGGGCGGAGCACGCCCAGGTGGTAGCGGAGCGCGACATGGTCCGCTCGCAGGCCGACGACCTCCGCCGCACGCTCGCCGAGCGCGACGGCACCGACCGTGCGCTCGCCCCCCTCACCTCGGCCCTCGCGCGGGTCGAGCGGCAGGTGTCGGTGCTCGAACGCGACCGCGTCGACCAGTACGCCGGCCTCCGCGAGCAGCTGAGCGGGCTCGCGAGCACGAACGAGGCCCTGCGCTCGCAGACCGAGGCGCTCGCGGGAGCGCTCCGCTCGCCCAACGTCCGCGGCGCATGGGGGGAGGTGCAGCTGCGCCGGGTCGTCGAGCACGCGGGCATGCTCGAGCGGGTCGACTTCACGGCGCAGGCGTCGGGGACCTCGCGCGCAGGCGCGGCGGTACGGCCGGACCTCGTGGTGCGTCTGCCCGGCGGCAAGCACGTCGTCGTCGACGCGAAGGCGCCACTCGCGGGTTTCCTCGAGCAGGACCACGCCGCCCACGCCGCCTCGCTGCGCCGCCACGTCGACGCGCTCGCGGCCAAGGAGTACTGGACGGCCTTCGAGCCGTCGCCGGAGCTGGTCGTGTGCTTCGTGCCCGGCGAGGCGTTCCTCGCCGCCGCGTGCGACGCGGACCCGGCGCTGCTGGAGGCCGCCATGGCGAAGCGGGTCGTGCTCGCCACGCCGACGACGCTCCTCGCGCTGCTGCGGACCGTCGCGCTCACCTGGCAGCAGGAGGCGCTCGCCGGCTCCGCGCGCGAGCTGTTCGAGGTGGGCCGCGAGCTCCACGCGCGGCTCGGCACGCTCGGGGGGCACGCGCAGCGCCTCGGCCGTGACCTGCACCGCTCGGTCGAGGCGTACAACACGATGGTCGGCTCGCTGGAGACCCGGGTGCTCGTCACGGCGCGGCGGATGCGCGACCTGGGCGTCGTCGACGACGGCCTCGCCGAGCTCGCGGCGCTCGACGCGGTGCCGCGGCCCCTCACGGCCCCGGAGCTGCTCGACGGCCTCGCCGACCCGGAGGGCCCGGACGGCCGACCGGGCTCCGTCGCTCCGCGGGGCCGGAGCCACCCCAAGCACGCCGGCGGCGCAGAGCTCGACGGCCCGCGGCGGTCTGCGTCCTGACGCCCCGGCCGTCGGCGAGCACGAGGTCGACCACCTCGGCGGTCCGCCCGAGCGAGCTCGGGTGCCCGCCGCTCAGCATCGCGTCGATCCCCGGGATGGGGTCGGCACCCACGTCGGCGACCACGTCGGCACCCACGTCGGCGCCCTCATCGGGTCGCTCGGCGGGTGTCACGGCTCGGCTGTGATCAGGCCCGGAACGACCGCCGGGCCTCGGCCACCACCCGGTCCGCCGCGAGCCGCACCTCGTCGGGGTCGTCCGGCCGGCTCTCCTCCGCCGTCTCCCCCGCCGGCTCACCCGCGTCGTCGGGACCGCCCGGCGCCGTGGCGGCCGCGACGAGCGCGGTGCGCGCCTGCTCCGGCGTCGACCCCGGCACGGCCTCGAGGACCGCGGGCACCAGCCAGTCGACGTCCAGCGTCCCGGTGGGCGGCGCGAACACCCGCTCCCCGCTCACCCAGTCGGTGGGCGGTCCGGAGCGGTCCCCGCGGGCCGGCACTGTCAGGCCCGGGCGGCCGCGGCCTGCTGCTTGGCCTGCTTGATGTCGCGGCGCAGCTCCTTCGGCAGCGAGAACAGCAGGTCCTCCTCCGCCGTCACGACCTCCTCGACCGAGCCGTAGCCGCGCCCGGCCAGCCAGTCGAGGACCTCGCGGACGAGGATCTCCGGCACCGACGCGCCGGACGTGACGCCGACCGTCGAGACGCCGTCCAGCCACGCCTCGTCGATCTCGCGCACGTTGTCCACCCGGTAGGAGGCGTCCGCGCCGTTCTCGAGCGCGACCTCCACGAGCCGGACGCTGTTGGAGGAGTTCGCCGAGCCGACCACGATGACGAGCTCGGCCTCGCGGGCGACCTTCTTCACCGCGACCTGGCGGTTCTGGGTCGCGTAGCAGATGTCGTCGCTCGGCGGGTCCTGCAGCTCGGGGAAGCGCTCGCGCAGCCGGCGGACCGTCTCCATCGTCTCGTCGACGCTCAGCGTGGTCTGCGACAGCCACACGACCCGTGAGGGGTCGCGCACGACGACGCCGTCGACGTCGTCGGGCCCGTCGACGAGCTGGATGCGCTCCGGCGCCTCGCCCGCGGTGCCCTCGACCTCCTCGTGGCCCTCGTGGCCGATGAGCAGGATGTCGAAGTCGTCGTCGGCGAAGCGGACCGCCTCGCGGTGCACCTTGGTCACGAGCGGGCACGTCGCGTCGATGGTCTGCAGCATGCGGCGGGCCGCCTCGGCGTGGACCTGCGGCGAGACGCCGTGCGCGCTGAACACGACCCGGGCGCCCTCCGGCACCTCATCGGTCTCGTCGACGAAGACGGCGCCGCGGGCCGCGAGGGTCTCCACGACGTGCTTGTTGTGCACGATCTGCTTGCGCACGTACACGGGCGGGCCGTAGAGCTCCAGCGCCTTCTCGACGGCCACCACGGCCCTGTCGACGCCGGCGCAGTAGCCGCGGGGAGCCGCCAGGAGGACACGCTTGGGGGAATCCGTCACGACCCCATCGTAGGTTTGCCCGCGATGGAACGCGTCCGCGCACTGCCCGAGCGGGCGAGCGACACCACGGCGGAGCAGCCGTGGCCGCTGCGGCTGCTCGCGCACAACATCGGCGTGTACGTCGACAGGATGCCGGCGCTGTGGGTCGAGGCCCAGCTCGTCTCGCTCGACCGGCGCCCGGGTTCGGGCCTCGCCTTCCTCCGGCTGCGCGACACCGACACCGACACGTCGATGCAGGCGGTGGCGCCGGTCCGCACCGTCGAGGCCGCGGGGCCGGGCGTCCGCGAGGGCGCCCGTGTCGTGCTGCGGGTGCAGGTCCGCTTCCACACCGGGCGCGGCAGCCTGTCGCTGTTCGTCGTGCTCGTGCGCCCCGTCGGCGAGGGCGAGCTGCTCGCCCGCCTCGAGCAGCTGCGCCGCACGCTCGCCGGCGAGGGCCTCTTCGACGCCTCCCGCAAGCGGCCGCTGCCGTTCCTGCCCGGCACGGTCGGGCTCGTCTGCGGGCGCGGCAGCGCCGCCGAGCGCGACGTCGTGGACAACGCCCGCCGACGCTGGCCCGCCGTCCGCGTGGAGGTGCGCGAGGTGGCGGTGCAGGGACCGCTCGCGGTGCAGCAGGTCAGCGACGCCGTCCGCGAGCTCGACGCCCACCCCGACGTCGACGTCGTCGTCGTGGCCCGCGGTGGGGGCTCGACCGAGGACCTGCTGCCCTTCAGCAACGAGTCGCTGCTGCGCGTGGTGGCCGCCTGCACGACGCCGGTGGTGTCGGCGATCGGCCACGAGGTCGACACCCCGCTGCTCGACCTCGTCGCCGACGTCCGCGCGTCGACCCCCACCGACGCCGCGCGCCGGGTCGTGCCGGACGCCGCCGCGGAGCGCGCCGTCGTCGGGCAGGCGCACGAGCGGGCCCGCGCCGTGGTGCGCCGGCGTGTCGAGCGGGAGCGGGCCGCGCTCGCGGACCTGCGGGCCCGGCCCGCCCTGCGCGACCTCAGGGGGCTCTTCGAGCAGCGCGTCGCAGCCCTCGCCGACCTCCGCACCCGCGGTCGGGCCGCCGCGCGGCGCGGCCTGGAACGACGGTCGGAGTCGCTCGCGGCGACCCTCGCCCACCTGCGGGCCCTGTCGCCGGGCGCGACCCTCGCGCGCGGGTACGCCGTCGTGCGCCGCGACGACGGCCACGTCGTGACGTCGTCCGCCCAGGCACCGCCCGGCAGCGGGCTCCGGGTCGACCTCGCTGACGGCCGGCTCGACGTCGTCGTCGCGGACGCCCCCGCACCGGGGACCGCCACCACCTCCCCCAGCACCGCACCGACCGCGAGGAGCGCCCCGTGAGCCGACCCGACCCGCACCCGACCGGATCACGGCCGACCCCGCCGGCGACCGGTCCGGACCCCGCGACCCTCCCCTACGAGGCGGCGCGCGACGAGCTGCTCGAGGTGGTCCGCCGCCTGGAGTCCGGCTCGGCCGACCTCGAGGAGTCCCTCGCGCTGTGGGAGCGCGGTGAGCGGCTGGCCGAGCGCTGCCAGGACGTGCTCGACGGGGCGCTGCAGCGCCTCGACGACGCCCAGCATGCGGGTCAGGACGCCCAGCAGGCGGGTCAGCCGGTCGGCTCCGCCGACGCGGGGGCCGACGCCGGGGCCGACAGCAGCTCGACCACCTCGACGAGGTAGGCCGCGTCGTCCGTCGCGCTGACGGACGTCGTGGTCCCGCCGTCCTCCCGGACGTAGGCGGTCCGACCGTCCCCGTGCCGGAGCCGCTGCCACTGCACGCCGGCGACCTCGAGCGGCTCGGCGGCGGCCACGACCTCCGCCGGCTCGCGGTCGGCCTCCTCGCCGGGGCGTGCGAGCCACGTGTCGTCGACCGCGTCGCTCGGGGCCTGCTCGACGGTCACCCGCCGGTCGCCGGGGGACAGCACCCCCTGGCGCCACGTGGCGACGTCCACGACCGGCTCCGTGCGCGCGTAGTCGAGCTGCCAGTCCTCGCCGAGGAAGCGGACGTCCACCGTCGCGTCGGCCCCGACGACCTCGCGCGGCGCGCCGCCGAGCACGAGGACCGGCGCCAGGCCGAGGTCCGCCGCCGCCGCGCTCGCCGCGCGCGCGCCGGCGCCGTCGTCGAGGGCCGGGAGCCGCTCCGGCGTCGGCTGCGGGGCGAGGAAGAAGACGACGACCGCGACGACGCCGAGCACGAGCGCGAGGCTCCGCACGAGGTCGAAGGCGCTGCCACGGCCACGGGACCGACGGCCCTCGGCGCCACCGGCGCCGCTCACCGCCCGCTCACCGCCCGATCACCGCTCCGATCACGACTCCGATCACGACTGCGATCACGAGGTCATGGTCGCAGGACGCCCGGCCGGATGTGTGCGGGGCCGGTGCGTCCGGGGCGGCACACCGCCGGTCCACTAGCCTGCGACGGTGGCACGGGCACTGGTGGTCGGAGAAGCGCTCGTCGACGTGGTCGTCGGCCACGACGGGGCCTCGCGGGGCCGGCACCCGGGCGGCAGCCCGGCCAACGTGGCCCTCGGCCTGTCCCGGCTCGGGCACCGCGCCGAGCTGCTCACGTGGCTCGGTGCCGACGAGGACGGCGACCTCGTCGCCCGCCACCTGGAGGACTCCGGCGTCCAGCTCGTGCCGGGCAGCCGTGAGGCGGCGAGGACCTCGACCGCGACCGCACGGCTCGACGGCACCGGGGTCGCGACGTACGACTTCGACCTCGACCCCGTCGTGCCGGCGGTCGACCTGCAGGCCGTCAGCGGGCCGGAGGGCTTCGACGTCGTCCACACCGGGTCGATCGCGGCCGTGCTCGGTCCCGGCAGCGCCGTGGCGGAGGCCCTGCTGTCGCGCACGCGGCACCGCTCGACGATCACCTACGACCCCAACACGCGGCCCGCGCTCATGGGCGAGCCCGACCTCGCCCTCGCGAAGGTCCTCGCGTACGTCGGCATCGCCGACGTCGTCAAGGTGAGCGACGAGGACCTCGCGTGGCTGCGGCCCGGGGTCGACCCGCTCGACGTCGCGGGCGCGTGGCTCACGCGCGGGCCCTCGCTCGTCGTCGTGACGCGGGGCGGGGAGGGCGCCGACGCCGTCGTGGCGGCCGGCGCGGTCCACGTCGACACCCCGCGCACGGACGTGGCCGACACCGTCGGGGCCGGTGACGCCTTCATGGCCGGCCTGCTCGACGCGCTCGCGTCCCGGTCGCTGCTCGGCGCCGACCGGCGCGCCGCGCTCGCGGCGCTCGACACCGGGACGCTCGCCGAGGTGCTGCGGCACGCGGCCCTCGTCGCCGCGCTGACGTGCGCGCGCCCGGGCGCCGACCCGCCGTGGCGTGAGGAGCTGGACGCCCGCGTGGCGGGCTGATCCCGACTGGCAGGCTGTACCCCGTGCACGAGGACGCATCGCTCCGGACCCCTGAGGCCGCGTGGCGCGCGCTGCGGGCCGGGAACGACCGCTTCGCGGCCGACCGCGCCGAGCGCCCCAACGCCGACCTCGCCCAGCGGCAGCGCGTCGCGGGCGGCCAGTCGCCGTTCGCGGCCGTGCTCGGGTGCAGCGACTCCCGCGTCGCCGCGGAGCTGGTCTTCGACCGCGGTCTGGGCGACCTGTTCGTCGTCCGGACCGCCGGCCACGTCCTGGACGCCACCGTCGTGGGGTCGCTCGAGTTCGCCGTCGACGCGCTCGGCGTGCCCCTGCTCGTCGTGCTCGGGCACGACTCGTGCGGCGCGGTCGCGGCCACGCTCGCGGCTCGGCGCGACGGCACCATGCCCGGCGGCTTCGTCCGCGACATCGTGGAGCGCGTCACGCCGAGCGTCCTGGTGGCCGAGCACGCGGGTCAGGACGCCGTCGACGACGTCGTGCGCACCCACGTCCGCTGCACCGCGGAGCAGGTCCTCGAGCGCTCGACGGCCCTGCGCCGGGCCGTCGACGACGGGCGCCTCGGCGTGGTCGGCGCCTCCTACGCCCTCACCGACGGTGTCGTCCGCGAGGAGTGGTCGACCGGGCTCTCCTGAGCCCGGCCTCAGGGCCGGCGACCCGGGACGCCGACCAGCCGAGGCACGCGGTCGGCCCAGGCCCGCCACGCCGGACCGAAGCGCTCGGCGAGCAGCCGGTCCTCCTCGCCCGCCTTGACGTGCAGGACGGTGGCCAGGACGGCAGCCGAGAGCGCCGTCGTGACCCTCCCGCGCACGAGGACCGCACCGGCCGAGGCGGCGAGCAGCCCGGCGTACAGCGGGTGCCGGGACAGCGCGTACGGCCCGTCGGTACGCAGCACGGCCCCGTCACGCGGCCGCGGGCGGGGCGTGAGGTCGCGACCGAGCTGCGTGGCCGAGGTCACCGCGACGCCGGTCCCGGCCACGAGGAGGGCGGCGCCCGCCAGCCGGGCCGGGCGTCGCCAGGCGGCGGGCAGCGGCAGGCGCGGTCCACCGGGCAGCGCGTGGCCGGCCGCGGCCACCAGCTGCACCGCGACGAGCACGTCGTGCGTGGCCGGTCTCACGGCCCCACCCTCGCGCCCGTGGGGCGGCGGCGCACCATGATGGGGGCATGGCGAACCCCCTCACCCCCGGCACCGCACCGGAGCCAGGACCCGAGCCCGCGTCCGACGCCGACGGCTACCGCGTCGAGCACGACACCATGGGCGAGGTGCGCGTCCCGGCGCGGGCGCTGTACCGGGCGCAGACCCAGCGCGCCGTCGAGAACTTCCCCATCAGCGGGGTCGGTCTGGAGCGGGCGCACGTCGTGGCCCTCGCACGGGTCAAGAAGGCCGCCGCCCAGGTCAACGCCGACCTCGGCGTGCTCGACGCGGACGTCGCGCAGGCCGTCGCCGACGCCGCGGACGAGGTCGTCGCGGGCGCCCCGGACGGTCGCTTCGACGCCGACTTCCCCGTCGACGTGTTCCAGACGGGCTCCGGCACGAGCAGCAACATGAACATGAACGAGGTCCTCGCGACGCTGGCGACCCGCCGGCTCGGCCGCGACGTGCACCCGAACGACCACGTCAACGCCTCGCAGTCCAGCAACGACGTGTTCCCCACGTCGGTGCACGTGGCGGCGACCGGCGCGCTCGCCCTCGACCTCGTCCCGGCGCTCGAGCACCTGGCCCAGGCGCTGGAGCGCAAGGCGGCCGAGCTCGCGGACGTCGTGACGTCGGGGCGCACGCACCTCATGGACGCCACGCCCGTCACGCTCGGGCAGGAGGTGGGCGGCTGGGCCGCGCAGGTCCGCCGCGGCGTCGAGCGCGTCCACGCCGTCCTCCCGCGCGTCGCGGAGGTGCCGCTCGGCGGCACGGCCGTCGGCACGGGCATCAACACCCCCGACGGCTTCGCGGCGGCGGTCGTGGAGCGCCTCGCGACGGAGACGGGCCTGCCGATCACGGAGGCGCGCGACCACTTCGAGGCGCAGGGTGCGCGCGACGGGCTCGTCGAGGCCTCCGGCGCGCTGCGGACGGTCGCGGTCGGCCTCGTCAAGGTGTGCAACGACCTGCGCTGGAAGTCGTCCGGCCCCACGACGGGGCTCGCCGAGCTCCGCCTGCCCGACCTGCAGCCGGGCAGCTCGATCATGCCGGGCAAGGTGAACCCGGTCCTGCCCGAGGCGATGCTCATGGTGTGCTCGCAGGTGGTGGGCAACGACGCCGCAGTCGCCTTCGCCGGGGCGTCGGGCACGTTCGAGCTCAACGTCCAGATCCCCGTCATGGCCCGCAACGTGCTGGAGTCGGCCCGGCTGCTCGCCAACGCGAGCCGGCTGCTGGCGGACCGCTGCGTCGACGGCATCGAGGCCGACGAGGAGCGCTGCCGCGCGTATGCGGAGTCCTCGCCGTCGATCGTGACGCCGCTCAACCGCGTCATCGGCTACGAGGCGGCGGCGAAGGTCGCGAAGCACGCGCTCGCGCGGCGCATCACGATCAAGGAGGCCGTCGTCGAGCTCGGCCACGTCGACGGCGAACGCCTCACCGAGGAGCAGCTCGACCGCTACCTCGACGTCACGACGATGACGGGGCCCGCGCGCCGCTGACGACCGGCTCCCGCGCCGGGTCGTGGGACCCCCCGCACCTCGCCGACGACGCGGCGGGTGCCGGGGGGTCCCACGACCGCGGGGGCGGTGGGGCCGGGCGGGCGGGCGAGCGGGCGGGCGGGCGGGCGGGCGGGGCTCAGTACCAGTTGTGGGACTGGCTGTGCTGCCACGCGGCGCACGGGCTGCCGTAGACGTCGGCGATGTACGACAGGCCCCAGCGGATCTGGGTGGCCGGGTTCGTCTCCCAGTCGGCGCCGTGCGACGACATCTTGCGGCCCGGGAGCGCCTGGGGGATGCCGTAGGCGCTGGAGGTCGGGTTGTCGGCCGTGTGGCTCCAGCCCGACTCCTTCTGCCACAGCGAGTCCAGGCACGACCACTGGTCGCCGGAGAACCCGGCCTCGTACATGAGCTGCTCGCCGAGGGCCCGGTTGGAGCCGGGGTCCGCGGCGCGGGCGGCGGCCTCGCGCTCGGCCGCGGCGGCGGCCTCAGCGGCCTCCTCCTCCGCGGCGAGACGGGCGGCCTCCTCCTCGGCGGCGACGCGGGCGGCCTCCTCCTCGGCGGCGACGCGGGCGGCCTCCTCCTCGGCGGCCTTCCGCTCGGCCTCCTCCTGCGCGGCGAGGCGGGCGGCCTCCTCCTCGGCGGCCTCGCGCTCGGCCTCGGCGGCGGCCTCGCGGGCCGCCTCGCGCTCGGCCTCCTCGGCGGCGAGCCGCGCGTGGAGCTGGGCGTCGTCGCGGGCCCACGCCTGCGCCTGCGAGGCGCTGGTGGGCAGG
Organism: Aquipuribacter sp. SD81; assembly: GCF_037153975.1. Lineage (NCBI taxonomy): Bacteria > Bacillati > Actinomycetota > Actinomycetes > Micrococcales > Intrasporangiaceae > Aquipuribacter > Aquipuribacter sp. SD81. The sequence goes on along the minus strand of NZ_JBBAYJ010000017.1, from coordinate 37,017 downwards.
CCGCTGGCGGCCGTCCGCTCCTGCGAGCGGGAGGCCTGCTCGTCGGTGCGGGCGGCGACGGCCGCCTGCTCGGCGGCCCCTGCGGGCTCGCCCGCGAGCAGGTCGCCGACGGCGACGCGGTCGCCGTCCGTCGCGAGGGTCGGTGCGGTCGTGACGGCCCAGCCGCCGACGCCGAGCGCGAGCGCGGCCACGGTGAGGCCGGCGGTCGCGCCGGCCCGGTGCAGGCGCCGGGAGGGTCGGGGACGGTCGGGGAGGATCGTGAGGTGTCGGGTCATCAGGTCTCTGTCGTCGGGCCGCGCCTCGCACGGGCGCGGTCGGCGGCGCCCGGGCTCCGGTCCCTCGGTCCCGGGCTGCGCGGGGGAGCGCGTGGCCGGGTCCGTCCCGGCCTGGGGTGTCGACCGGTGTGCGCGAGGACCGTCCCACGGCACGAGGTCGTGACCTCGCGCCGGGGTCGTGGAGCGGGCGTGCTGTCCGGTCATGACGATGAGTCCCAGGTAACGATTTGGCAAATTCCGTGTCCGGAGGGTTTCGGCGGCCGGGGGCACGGAGGCGAGCCGCCACGCCGACGCTCACCCGGTTGCCCACCCCGCATCCCTCACGCCGCGACCGTCCGAGGGTCGGTTACCCTGCACTGATTCGGAAAGGTCGCCCATGCACAATTCGTCGCCCACCGGGCGCTTCCTCGTCGCGGACGGGGTGAGCCGACGCTTCGGCCGCACCGTCGCGCTCGACGGCGCGCACGTGGGCCTCGGCGAGGGCGAGAGCCTCGCGCTGCTCGGCCCGAGCGGCTGCGGCAAGACGACGCTGCTGCGCGTCCTGGCCGGGCTGGAGGTGCCGGACGCCGGCACCGTCACCGTGGCCGGGCAGGTCCTCACGGGGCCGGGCCGGCACGTGCCGGCCGAGCGCCGCCGGGTCGGCATGGTGTTCCAGGACGCCGCCCTGTTCCCCCACCTCACGGTCGCGCGCAACGTCGCGTACGGGCTCAGCCGCCACGAGGTCGCGGCAGGCCGGGTCGAGGAGACCCTCGACCTCGTCGACCTGCGGCACCTGGCCGGGCGCCGGCCGCACGAGCTGTCCGGCGGCCAGGCGCAGCGCGTCGCGCTCGCCCGCGCGCTGGCCCCGCGACCCCGCGTCCTGCTCTTCGACGAGGCGTTCACGGGCCTCGACAGCGGGCTGCGGGTGCGGGTGCGCGGCGAGATCGCCCAGCTGCTGCGCGAGGTCGGCATGACGTCGGTGTTCGTCACCCACGACCAGGAGGAGGCCTTCGTGCTCGGCGACCGGGTCGCGGTCATGCGCGACGGGGCCGTCCGCCAGGTCGGCACGCCCGCGGACGTCTACTCCTCCCCCGTCGACTCGTGGGTCGCGCGCTTCGTCGGCGAGGCGAACCTGCTGCCCGCGGCCGTGGCCGGCGCGGTCGCCGAGACCCCGCTCGGGCGCATCCCGGTGCGCGCCGCCGAGAGCCTCGGCCGCGGTCCGCGCGACGTGCTGGTGCGTCCCGAGCACCTCGACCTGCGTCCGGGTGAGGACGGCGAGGTCACCGACGTCGCGTTCTACGGACACGACTGCAGCTACGTCGTCCGCCTGCCCGCGCTCGAGGTGCGGGTCCGGGCCGCCGCGGGGCCGCGCTTCGCCGTCGGGGACCGCGTGGCCGTCCGCTTCGTGGGGCCCGCGGCCGCGCACTACCCGGTCGGTGGCACCGCGGCCGCCGCGCCGCGCCGCTCGTCGCAGCTCACCCCCGCGTAGGGCCCGTGAGCGCCACCCGCGGCCGGCTCACCACCGGCGTCGTCGTCGTCCTCGGCCTGTTCTTCGCCTTCCCGGCGCTGTTCCTCGCCGCCGAGAGCGTGCGGCTCGGCGGCGACCTCGTCGCGACCGTGGCCTCCCCCGCCGTGCTGGGGCCGCTGGCCGCGTCGCTGCTGCTCGCCTCGACGTGCGCGCTCGCCGCCATGGCGCTCGGGACGGGGCTCGCGGTCCTCGTCGCGCGCACCGACGTGCGCGGCCGGGAGGCGCTGCGGGTCGCGCTCGCGCTGCCGCTGGTGGTGCCGAGCTTCGTGGGCGCCACGGCGTGGCTCGCCGCGACCGGCCCGGGCGGTCTCGTGCCGTTCCTGCCGCGGCCGCAGGGCTTCACCGGCGCGGCGGTCGTGCTCACCCTGCTCACCTATCCCTACGTCTACCTCGTCGTGCTCGCGCGGCTGCGGATGGTGCCGCGCAGCCACGAGGAGGCGGCGCGCCTGCTCGGGGCGAGCCCGGTCCGCACGGTGCTCACCGTGCTGCTGCCGCAGCTGCGTCCCGCCACCGCCGCGGGCGGCCTGCTCGTGTTCCTCTACGTGCTGTCCGACTTCGGGGCGGTCGCGCTGCTGCGCTACGACACGATCACCCGCGCGCTGTACGCCAGCCGCCTGCTCGACCGCACGACGTCGGTGACGCTCGGGCTCTTCCTCGCCGTGCTCGCCGTCGGGGTCGCGCTGGCCGCCCGCTCGGCCGCAGCCGTGCCCGCGGGTCCCCGGCCCGCCCGGCCGCCGGCCGACATGCACCTCGGCCGGCTGCGCACCCTCGTCACGCTCGTGCCGGTGGCCGTGGTCCTCCTCGCCCTCGTCGCGCCGGTGGCGGTGCTCGCGCTGTGGGCGGCGCGCGGCAGCGTGACGACCGGGGTGGGCTGGTCGGGCTTCGGGGACCCGCTGGGGTTCCTCGTGGCGCCCGCGCTCGGCTCCGTCGCGGCCTCGGTCGCGGCGGCGGTCGCCGCGGTCGTGCTCGTGCTGCCGCTGGCCGTCGCCTCCGTGCGCCGGCCCGGCCCCGTCACCCGCGTCGTCGGCGCCGTCGTCACGAGCACGTTCGCCCTGCCCGGCCTGCTCGTCGCCCTCGCGCTCGTGTTCTTCGTCCTCCAGGCGCCCGGACCGCTCGCGGGGCTCTACCAGACCTTCCCGCTGCTCGTGCTCGGCTACGTCCTCCACTTCGGCGCGCAGGCGCTGCGCGCCTCGCAGACCGCGGTGGCCGCGGTCCCCGTCCGCCTCGGCGAGGCCGCCCGCACCCTGGGGGCCGGCCCGACGCGCCGGCTCGTGAGCGTCGACCTGCCGCTCGTGCTGCCGGGGCTGGTCGCCGGGGGCGGGCTCGTGCTGCTCAGCACGCTCAAGGAGCTGCCCGCCACGGCCCTGCTCGCCCCGACCGGCTTCGAGACGCTCGCGACGCGCATCTTCTTCGCCGCCCAGGACGGCTTCTTCGCCGAGGTCGGCATCACCTCGCTCGTGCTGCTCGCGATGTCGGCGGTCCTCACGTGGCTGCTGGTGCTCCGCCCGGAGCTGCGGGCCCCGACCGGCGGCGCGGGGGCGGGGCCCGGCGAGGACGGGGCGGACCCGGAGGCGGTGGGGGCGCCGGGGGCGGACCGGGCGAGCGGCGCACCCGCGACGACCGGCGGCGGGGCGGTCCCGTGAGCGGCCTGCCCCGCGGCGAGGTCGACGTCGCGGTGCTGGGCGCCGGGCCCGCCGGGCTCGGGGCCGGCCTGCGGCTGGCCGAGGCGGGCTCGTCGGTCGCGGTGCTCGAGCGCGAGGACCACGTCGGCGGGCTCACGGCCTCCCGGACCGTCGGGGGCGTGCGCGTCGACGTCGGCAGCCACCGGCTGCACCCGGCCACCGACCCGCACGTCATGGCGCTGCTGCGGCGGCTGCTGGGCGCGGAGCTGCAGACCCGGCGCCGCAACGGCCGGGTCCGCCTCGCCGGGCGCTGGGTCGGCTTCCCGCTGAGCCCACGCGACCTCGCGACGAGCCTGCCGCCGGGGTTCCTCGCGCGCGCCGGGCTCAGCAGCGCCCGGGCGGTGCTGCGACGCCGCGACACGTCGTCCTTCGCCTCGTACGTGACGAGCGGGCTCGGCACGGTCATGGGGCGGGAGTTCTACTTCCCGTACGCGCGCAAGGTGTGGGGCGCGGACCCGTCGGTGCTGAGCGGCGAGCAGGCGCGCCGGCGCATCAGCGCCGACTCCCCGTGGCGGCTCGCCGCCCGCGTGGCCGCGGGCGCGGACTCCGGCGGGCGCTGGTTCCACTACCCGGCCGGCGGCTTCGGCCGCATCAGCGAGGTGCTGGCCGACGCCGCCTCGGCCGCGGGCGCCGACGTCGTGACCGGTGCCGGGGTCAGCGCCCTCGCGCGCGAGGACGGCGGCTGGACCGTCTCGACCGAGCGAGGCGTGCTGCGCGCCCGGCAGGTGTGGTCGACGGTGCCCCTGCCGCTGCTCGCGCGGCTCGCGGGCCTCACCGCCCCCGACGGGGGACCGCTGCCGTCGCTGCCGAGCCGCGCGATGCTCGTCGTCCACCTCGTCGTGCCCCGTCCGGTGTCGCAGCCGTCGTGGACGACCTTCGACGCCCACTACCTCCCCGGGCCCGAGACGCCCGTCACCCGGCTGTCGGAGCCGCGCAACTACCGCGACGGGCCCGACCCGGACGACGTCACGGTCCTCACCGCCGAGGTGCCGTGCCAGGTCGGCGACGCGCTGTGGCGCAGCGGCGACGACGCCCTCGGCCGCCTCGTGCTCGACGGCGTGGCCGCGTGCGGGCTGCCGGTGCCGGACGTCGCCGCGGTCGACGTCCGGCGCGTGCCGTCGGCGTACCCGGTCCACCTGCTCGGCAGCGAGGGGGCGCTGGAGACCGTGCTCGCGGCCGTCGACGCCGTCCCCGGGCTGCTGACGTTCGGCCGGCAGGGGCTCCTCGCGCACGACAACACCCACCACACCCTCGCGATGGCCGAGGCCGCCGTCCGCTGCCGCCGGACCGACGGGACCCTCGACGAGGCCGCGTGGGCACGCGCGCGCGAGGGCTTCGCGGAGCACGTCGTCCAGGACTGACCCCCATCGGATAAGGTCACGCCAGCGTCACCAAATAGGGGGCGCCTCCCTCGTCGTCACACCGGAAGGGCACCCATGCGCCGCACGCTCGCCACCGCCGCCGTCCTCGTCGCGCTCGCCGGCGGGCTCAGCGCCTGCGCCGACGACGGCGCCGAGGTCCGCAACCTCGACGGCACCGGCTCGGAGGACGGCTCCGGCTCGGGCTCCGGCTCGGGGTCCGGCTCGGGCTCCGGCTCGGGGTCCGGCAGCGGGTCGGAGGTCGAGGAGACGGCCGGCAGCGAGGCCACGACGGGCTGAGCCCGCCGGGGCCCGCGCCCCCCGACGACCCACGGCCCGACGGGCACGTGACCGCTCAGGCGTTGAGCTCGCGGTGCACCGCCGGCACCACCGCACGCAGGTACCGGCCGAGCCGCACGAACGACGTCCCGCTCGTGCGGAAGCCGTAGCTGATCGGCACCTCGGCGTAGCGGTAGCCCTTGCCGAGCAGGTCGAGGGTGAGCACCTGCGCGTAGTTGTAGTCGTGGACGACCTCGGCGTCCGCCGCCGCCGCCCGGGACAGGGCCCGGTAGCCGGACTGCCCGTCCGTCACCGGGTGCCGCGTGAGCCAGCGCACCCACAGCGTGAGGACGCGGTTGCCGAGGCGCCGGTGCGGGAGCATGCGGTCGATGCGCCCGGCGAAGCGCGAGCCGACGACGTAGTCGGCCTCTCCCGCCAGCACGGGCCCCACGAGCGCCTCGAGCTCCTCGGGCGGGTACTCGCCGTCGGCGTCGGCGAAGGCCACCGCCGCCGCGCCCAGGCCGACCGCGTGCGCGAGGCCGGTGCGGACCGCGGCCCCGAGGCCGCGGTTGACGGGGTGCGCGACCACCTCGGCCCCCGCCTCGCGGGCCAGCGCCGCGGTCGCGTCGCGCGAGCCGTCGTCGACGACGACGACCCGCACGTCGCGGCCGAGCACGCGGTGCGGGGCGCGCGCCACGACCGCGGCCACGGTCGCGGCCTCGTCGTGCGCGGGCAGCACGAGCACGACGGGGGCGTCGGGGTCGGGCGCGGGCGCGACGGGGCGCTCGGGCCGCCGTCGCGGCAGCCGCAGCCGGCCGAGCAGGGTGGGGGCGGGGACGAGCACGGCGGAACCTCCGGCGACGAGGGCGTACAGCGTGGTGAGGGCACGGGTGACGAGGGCGGCGGCGAGACCGGCGGCGGGGTCGTGGCCGAGGAGCACGTAGCCGGCGACGGCGCCGGCCTCGTAGGTGCCGAGGCCGCCGGGGGCGACCGCGGCGACCTGGGCGAGCACGGCGGCGGCGGTCACGACGAGCGCGCCCGCCACCGACAGCTCCAGGCCGGTGGCGCGGGCCGCGACGAGGACGACGACGGCCTCCAGCGGCCACGCGAGGACCGTGAGCGCGACGGCGGCCGGACCAGGCGCCCGGACGTCGTGGCCGCGGGCCCGCAGCCGCAGGCCCCACCCCAGCCCGGCCGCGGTGACTGCGGCGGCGGCGACCGCGGTGACGGCGACGACCCGGCCGTCGACGTCGCGGGCGTCCAGGCCGAGCGCGAGGCCCGCCGCGGCCCCGACCGCGAGGAGGGCGACGGTGTCGGCCCCGCGCAGCGACAGCGTGGACGCGGTCGCCGCCCGCACCCCGACCCCGGGCGAGCGCCGCACGGCCGACAGCACGCGCAGCGGCTCACCGAGCCGCAGCGGCAGCAGGCGGTTGCCGAGCAGGGCCACGTGCACGCCCGCCCACGCCTGGCCGGGCGGCAGCGCCGGCAGGACCCGGGTCCACGCGAGCGCGCGCAGCACGAACGCGAGACCGAAGCACACGAGGCCCACGAGCGCGGGTCCCGGCGACGCGGCCAGCCGGGCCGCGGCCCTCGCGAGGTCACCGGGGTCGACCGTGGCCACGATGACGACGACGGCCGCGACGGTCACGACCGCGGCGACCGCGAGACCGCCTGCGAGGCCGAGGGACCGGTGCACCGCAGCAGCATCCCACCAATTACGGGAGTCCCCGCTGATGTAATGTCCGGGCTCGTGCGCATGGTGGTGACGGGCTCGTCCGGCTTCATCGGCTCCCGGCTCGTCGCCCGGGCGCTGCGCCGCGGCGACCACGTCGTCGCCCTCGACCGCCGGCCCGCGCCGGCCGAGGTGCTCGCGGCCGCCGCCGGCGCCCCGGGCGTCCTCGTGCCGCTGGCCGTCGACCTCGCCGACGTCGCCGACCCGGTCACCGCCGCCCTGCCCGACGTGTGCGGCGGCGCCGACGCGGTCGTGCACTGCGCGGCGCGCTCCGGGGTCCGCGCCCGAGCCGGCGCCGACCTCGTCGCGCTCGAGGCGGCCCGGGCTCGCGACATCCTCGGCACCGCGCAGGCCGTCCTGGCCGCCACCGCGCCGGACGTGCCGATCGTCGTCATGTCCTCCTCCGCCGTCTACGGCGGCTGCCTCGACGCCGCCGGCCGGCGCGCCCCCAGCCGCGAGACCGACCAGGTCCGCCCCCTCGGCTCCTACGCCGGGTGGAAGGTGCGGGTCGAGCAGGCGTGCGCGCGCCGCGCGGCGGCCGGGGGCGCGGTCGTCGTCGCCCGGCCCTTCACGGTCGTCGGCGAGGGGCAGCGGCCCGACATGGCGGTGGCGGCGTGGCTCGCGGCCGCCCGCGCCGGCCGGCCGCTGCGCGTGCTCGGCGGGCTCGAGCGGACGCGCGACCTCACCGACGTCGACGTCGTCGTGGCGGGCCTGCTGGCCGCGCTGGACCGCGGCGCCCCCGGGGTCGTCAACCTCGGCTCCGGTCGCCCCCGCCGGCTCGCGGAGGTCGTCGAGGCCGTGGCCGGCGCGGCGGCCACGGCCGGCTGGGACGCACCGCGGGTCGTGGTGGAGCGCGCCGCGCCCGAGGAGGTGCCGGCCTCGTGGGCCGCGACCGGGCGGCTGCGCGCGCTCGGCGTCGACCCCACCACCGACCTCGAGGCCGTCGTGGCGCGCCAGCTGCGGCACCTGCTCGCCCAGGCCCCGGCCGGGGCCGACGACACCGTCCCGGACCGCGCCACGGTCGCCGCCTGAGCGAGCCTCCGCGGACGACCGGAGCCCCCGCACGTCCCGCCCTGCCCGACCCGTCACCACGAGCACCGAGGAGTCCCATGCCGCCCGCCCGTCCCCGCCCCGTCGCGCGCCGCGCGGTCACCGCCGGCGCCGTGCTCGCCCTGGCCGCCGGCCTCGGCGCGTGCGGCACGGACCGCGAGGTCCTCACCGTGTACTCCGGGCGGACCGAGAACCTCGTGGGACCGCTGCTCACGACGTTCTCGGAGGAGAACGACATCGACATCGAGGTGCGCTACGGCGACTCCGCCGACCTCGCGCTGCTGCTGGAGCAGGAGGGGGACGCGAGCCCTGCGGACGTCGTCATCTCCCAGAGCCCGGGGGCGGTCGGCTACCTCGACGGGCTCGGCGCCCTCGCCCCGCTCGACCAGGCCGTGCTCGACCTCGTGGACCCGCAGTTCCGGGCCGACGACGGCAGCTGGGTCGGCATGTCGGGCCGGGTCCGCACCCTCGTCTACGACACCGAGGCCGTGGACCCGGCGGACCTGCCGAGGAGCGTCCTCGACGTCGCCTCCCCGGAGTACGCCGGGCAGGTCGCCGTCGCCCCGAGCAACGGCTCGTTCCAGGACTTCGTCACCGCGCTGCGCGAGACCGAGGGCGACGAGGTGGCCGAGGAGTGGCTGCAGGGCCTGGCGGACAACGGCGCCCCGACGTACGCCAACAACACGGCCATCGTGCAGGCCGTCGGCCGCGGCGAGGTGCCGATGGGGCTCGTCAACCACTACTACAACTACCGCGCGCTCGCGGAGGACCCCGGCATCGGGACCGAGAACTACTTCTTCGCCGACGGCGACATCGGCAACCTCCTCATCACCACGGGCGTCGCGAAGCTCGCGAGCAGCGACAGCCCCGACCTCGCCGACGAGTTCGTCGGGTTCATGCTGTCGGAGGAGGCGCAGACCTTCTTCTCCGAGGAGACCTTCGAGTACCCGCTCGCCGCGGGCGTGGAGCCGGCCGGCGACCTGCCGCCGCTGGACGGTCTCGGCGTCGCGACCTTCGACCTCGACGGCCTCGGCGGCGGGCTCGCCCGCACCCGCGAGCTCATCGCCGGCAGCGGGCTCGACGGCTGAGCCCGGTGGCGCCGGGGCGCGGGCCCGCAGCGGGGCCTGACGTCCGGCGCGGCCGGCCCGGCCGACCGGGCCGTCTCGCGCTGGCCTGCGTCGCGCTGGGCGTCGTCGTCGCGCTCCTCACGGCGCCGGGCGCGCTCGCCCGCGCGACGTACGGGGCGCAGGTGACGGCGGACGAGCCGCAGTACCTGCTGAGCGCGCTGTCGCTGGTGACCGACGGCGACCTCGACGTGTCCGACGAGCTCGCCGAGCAGCGCTGGCGGGCGTGGCACGCCGCGGACCTGCCGGAGCAGACCCGGCCGCGCCCCGACGGGTCCCGGCTCAGCCCCCACGACCCGCTGCTGCCGCTGCTGCTCGCGCCGGCCGTCGCCGCGGGCCCCGGGCTCGGGCTGCCGGGCTGGCTGCTCGCCAAGCTCGCGCTCGCGGGGCTCGCAGGGGTGACGGCGGCCGTGACGGCGTGGGTCTCGGTGCGCCGCCTGCGCGTGCCGGCCGTCCCGGCGCTCGTCACCGTGGCGGCGTTCGCGCTGTCGCCGCCGATCGCGGTGTACGCGACGCAGGTGTACCCGGAGCTGCCTGCCGCGCTCGCGGTCGTCCTCGCGCTCGGCTGCCTGCTCGGGCGGCCGGGCCGGGGCGCCGCGGTGGCACTGGGGCTCGCGGTCGTCGCCCTGCCGTGGCTCGCGGTCAAGTACGCGCTCGTCGCGCTCGTGCTCGCGGTCGCAGGGCTGGTGTGGCTGCGCCGCGACCGGCCCGCGCAGGTGACGTGGGCGCTCGGCCTCGGGCTCGCGGGCGCGCACTGGCTGTGGTTCCACCTGGTGGTGTACGGCGGCCTCACCTCCTACGCCTCGGGCGACTACTTCGAGGGAGGGTCGGTGTCCGCGACGGGCCCGGACCCGGACTACGCCGCCCGCAGCCAGCGCCTCGTGGGCCTGCTCGTCGACCGCGACTTCGGCCTGCTGGCGTGGGCGCCGGTCGTCGTCCTGCTGCCGGTGGCGATCGGCTGGGCGCTGGTACACCGCCGTCGCGGTGGGGCCCCGGCCGGCCCGCCCGCGGCCGCGCCCACGGTCCTGCTCGCGGTCCTCGCGGCCGGGTGGGTCGTGGCGACCTGGGTCGCGCAGACCATGCACGGCTGGTGGTGGCCGGGACGGCAGCTCGTCGTCGTGCTGCCCGCGGCCGTGCTCCTCGTGGCGGCGTGGGCGGGCGCGGCGTGGGGCGCGGGACGGGCGGGCGCGGGGCGGACGGCGCTCGTCGCGGTCCTCGGCCTCGCGGGCGCCGGCGCGTGGGCGGCCCTTGTCGCGGCGACGGCGAGCACGACGGCCCTCGACGGCCGCGACGACCCGGTGGCCCGGGAGGCGGGCCGGCACACCCTCGTCGTCGACCTCGCCCGCACGTCGTGGCCGGTGTACCGCGCGCTGCGGGCGGTGCTGCCGGACCTCACCACGCCCGGCCCGGCGACGGCCGCGCTCACCGTCGCGTGGACCGTCGTGCTCGTGGGCCTCGTCGTGCTGGGCGGGCGGGGCGCGGCGCGCGTCAGGCGCGGGGCGCGCCCACCCGTGCGTACCAGTCCCTGAGCGCGGGCACGACACCCTGCGGGTGGAACGGCAGCGGCCCGTCGAGCACGTCCTCGGCGGGCACCCAGTGCACGGTGCTGTCGGTGCCGGGGATGCGGCCGAGGTCGTCGGGCCCGGTCACGGCGGGGTCGTCGAGGACCGCCTCGCACACCGCGACTACCTCGTGGCCGGGCTTCCCGGCGAAGGTGAAGAGGTTCTCGTGCCACACGAGCACCTCGCCGACGCGGGCGCGGGTGCCGAGCTCCTCGTGCAGCTCACGGGCGAGTGCCTCCGCGGCGGTCTCGCCGAACTCGACGCCGCCCCCGACGAGACGGTGGAACGCACCGCCGGCCGGGTCGGTGCCGCGCTGCACGAGGAGGCGGCCGTCCTCGCGTCGCGCGGCGGCGAGGGCGAGCACGCGGACACGCTGCTTGGGGGTCGTCGGCACCGGGCCATCCTGCCCGGCCGCCTCAGCGGACGGCGGCGAGCCCGTCGAGCAGGCGGCGCCCGACGCTCGGGTCCGGGTGGACCGCGACGCGCACCCAGGAGCGGTCGAGGCCGGGGAAGGTGTCGCAGCGGCGGACGGCGACGCCGTGGGCGAGCAGCGTCTCCCGCAGGTCGAGCGACGGGTGGCGCAGCAGCACGTAGTTGACGGGGCCCGCGTGGACCTCGACGGGCGACCCGGGCAGGTCGCGCAGGCCGGCGAGCAGCGCGGCGCGGGCTGTGTCCACCGCCGCGACCCGGAGCCGCCGCTCCGCCTCCAGCCGCTCGGCGCCGTCGCCGAAGAGGTGCTCGACGACCGCGAGGGCGGCGACGTTGACCGGCCACGGCTGCAGCACGGCGGCGAGCCGGGCCACGACGTCCGGCTCGGCGAGCACGTAGCCGACCCGGAGCCCCGCGACGCCCCACACCTTCGTGAGGCTGCGGACCCGCACGAGCCCGGGCACGGCCGCCCGGTCGAGGCGGTCGAGCTCGAGCGGGTCGACGGCGTGCTCGGCGAACGCCTCGTCCACGACGAGCCGTCGCCCTGGCCGGGCGAGCCGCGCGAGCACGTCGGGCGGCGCCACGTGCCCGGTGGGGTTGTCGGGCCGGCCGAGCACGACGAGGTCGGCCCTGGCCGGCACCGTCGACGGGTCGAGGGCGAAGCCGTCCCGGGCGTCGCGCAGCACGCGCAGCACCGGCACGCCGGCGGCGCGCAGGGCCGCCTCGGGCGCGGTGAACGACGGGTGGACGCACGCCGCGAGCGACGGCCGCAGCCCGTGGGCGAGCGCGTGGAAGGCCTCCGCCGCCCCGTTGACGAGCAGCACGTGCTCGACCGGCACCCCGTGGCGCGCGGCGAGCAGCGCCCGCGCCCGGGCGCCGTCGGGGTAGGCGACGACGTCGAGGCGGGCGAGGCGCTCCGCGAGCCCGGGCGGGGGGTCGGGGTGCACGTTGACGGCGAGGTCGAGGGCGCCGGGCGGCACCTGGGTGTCGCCGTGGGACCGCAGGTCGGGCCCGGGCCCGGAGAGCGACGTCACGCCGCTCAGTAGTCGATGCCGCGGCGGGCGCGGACCCCGGTGGCGTACGCGTGCTTGACCTTGCGCACCTCGCTGACGGTGTCCGCGAGCTCGACGAGCGCGTCGGAGGCGTTGCGGCCCGTGCAGTACACGTACGTCCCCGGGGCGCGGTCGCGGATGGTCGCGAGGACCTCGTCGGCGTCGACCCAGCCGTACGTCATGGGGTAGGTGACCTCGTCGAGCACGACGAGCTGCCACTCGCCGGAGGCCAGGGCCTCGGCGGCGGCGCGCCACGCCTCGCGGGCGATCGCGGCCGAGCGGTCGAGGTCGTCGGACTCCCACGTGAAGCCGTCGCCGATCGTCCACCACTCCACCCCGAGGCGCCGGCAGACGGCCTCCTCCCCCACGTGCCACCGGCCCGACTTCATGAACTGCACGACGAGGACCCGCCAGTCGCGGGCCACGGCGCGCAGGACCGTGCCGAAGGCCGCGGTCGACTTCCCCTTGCCGTCGCCGGTGGAGACGAGGACGAGGGAGTCGACGTCGCGGCGCTCCGGCCGTGGCGGGCGCGTGCGAGCGGGGTCGGTCCGGTCCGCAGCAGCCGGCTCGCTCGGGTGGGTCGGGTCGCTCACAGCAGTCCTCCGGTCAGTCGGCGGAGCAGGTCGGTGTCGAGGTGCTCCTCGACCGCGTCGGCGAGCCCGTCGAGGGTCGCCTCGAGCGGGTCGGCGACGGGTCGGGTCCCGGGCAGGACGGCGGCGACGACGGCCGGGTCCTCGAGCAGCCCGTGGCACGCGACCCCGAGCACGCTCCCGGTCGCCCAGCCGGAGTCGGTGCCGAGCACCGGGGCCGCGCCGGGTGTCCCGTCACCGGAGGGCGCGGCGACGGTCCGGCCGTGCCGGATGTCGTAGCCGTCGACCGTCGTACCCGCGAGCCCGGCCCAGGGCGCGGGCAGCCGGTCGGCGAAGCGCTGCCTCACGCGCCGCGTCAGCTTGTCCGGGGCGTTGCGGGTGTGGACGGGCAGCAGCCCGAGCCCCGGCCGGTCGTCGACGGCCCGCCCGAGCACCTGCAGCCCGCCGCACACGCCGAGCACGCGCGCGCCGGCCTCCGCCCGGCGCACGACGGCGGCCCCGACGCCGCCCGCGTGCAGCCATGCGAGGTCGCCGGGCACGTCCTTGCTGCCGGGGAGGACGACCAGGTCGGCCCCGTCCAGGTCGGCGGCGGTGCGGGCCCAGCGCAGCCGCGCGGCGCCGGCGAGCACGAGCAGCTCGTCGAGGTTGCTCGCGGTCGGGTAGCGCACGACCGCGACCTCCGGGGCGCCGGGAGGGGCGAGGTCGGCGAGGTCGCGGGCGCCGTCCTCGTCGGGCAGGCGGTGGGCGAGCATCGGCAGCACGCCGGCGTGGGCCATCCCGGTGCGGGCCGTCAGGTCGCCCGGTGCGTCCCGCAGCAGCGTCGCGTCGCCGCGGAAGCGGTTGAGGACGAAGCCGTCCAGCCGCGCGCGGTCGGCGGGCGCGAGCAGCTGCCACGTGCCGAGCAGGTGCGCGAAGGCCCCGCCCCGGTCGATGTCGGCGACGAGCAGCGCCCGGGCGTCGGCGTGGTGCGCGACGCGCAGGTTGGCGAGGTCGGTGTCGCGGAGGTTGGTCTCGGCGGGGCTGCCCGCGCCCTCGGCGACGACGAGGTCCGGGCGCAGGCCGGGGTCGGCGGCGAGCTCGTCGTACACCGAGGCGATCACCGGCCACAGCCCGCCCGGCCGGGCGGCCCACGCGAGCGCCGACAGGGCGGGGTCGGCCCGCCCGAGCACCACCACCTGGCTGCCGTCGTGCTCGGGCTTGACGAGGACGGGGTTCATGCGGACGTCCGGGGTGACCCGGGCCGCGCGGGCCTGCAGCCACTGCGCGACCCCCATCTCGCCCGCGTCGGCCGACCCGGGCGCGGCCGCGACGACCCGGGCGTTGTTCGACATGTTCTGGCCCTTGAACGGCACGACCCGCAGGCCCTGCCGCACGTACCAGCGGCACAGGGCGGTCGCGACGAGGCTCTTGCCCGCCCAGCTCGTGCAGCCGAGCACCATGACGGCCCGCGCGCGGCTCACCTCGAGCCCCCGCCCGGGCGCGAAAGGACGGTGACCGGCCCGGCGGCGAGCCCGACGGCGACGACGGCGGCCAGGGCGGCCGCCACCAGTGCCGCATCGCGCACCAGCCGGAGCGCGCGGGCGGTGTCGGCGGCGTCCGGAGCGCGGCCGCCGGGGTGGAGGGCGTACACGCCGGGCTTGCGCAGCCGCACCCCCAGTCGCAGCGCGAGCGCGCCCATCGGCCACCCGCCGTTGGGCGACGGCGTGCGCGTCGCCTCGACCCGCAGCGCACGGAGCCGCACGCGCGAGGACGCGGGTCCGGCAGGTCGGCGCACGGGCGGCACGGGCGGCACGGGCAGCACGGCGAGCAGCAGCCCCGCCAGCCGGGCCGGCACGAGGTTGGCGACGTCGTCGGCGCGGGCGGCGACGAGCCCGAGGTGGACCCGTCGCTCGTCCCGGTGGCCCCACATCGCGTCGGCGGTGTTCGCGAACCGGTACGCGGCCGCAGCGGGCAGCCCGCCCACGGCGTGCGCGAGCAGCGGCGCGACGACCGAGTCGACGAGGTTCTCCGCGCACGACGACAGGGCCGCCTCGCGCACCTGCGCCGCGTCGAGCCCGGCGGTGGGGCGGCTCACGAGCCGCGCGACCGCGGTCCGACCCTCGGGCAGCGAGCGCGCGAGCGCGGTCTCGACGGCCGCCGTCTCGCGCAGCAGCAGCCGCAGCGACAGCAGCGGCCACAGCGCCGCCCCCTCGAGCGCCACCGCGACCGGCGCGGGCGCGCGCCGCACCACGTGCTGCACGGCGGTCCCGGCCGCCGCCCACCCGAGCGCCTGCCCCGTCCAGGCGGCGCCGCCGAGGGCGCGGGCCCGGCCGGCGGGCGCGCTCGGCAGCCGTCCCTCCAGCGCGGCGAGCCCGCGGCCCATCGCCACGACGGGGTGCGTCCGCTCCGGCGGCTCCCCGAGGAGCCCGTCGAGGGCGAGCGCCACGAGCAGCGCCGCCGCCCGCCGCGGGCCGTCCCTCACAGCCGGTCGCCGGTCCGCGGGGCCGGGTGGGGCACGAACCCCGACCCCGCCCGCACCGGGACGACGGCGGGGCCGCACGCGCCCGGGAGCACCTGCACGCGCGCGCCGTACACGCGGGCGAGCAGGTCCGCCTCCAGCACGTCGACGGGCGGGCCGTCGGCCGCGAGGCGGCCGGACTCCAGGAGCACGAGCCGGTCGCAGTACTGCGCGGCGAGGGTGAGGTCGTGCATGGCGGCGAGCACGGTGAGCCCGACCTCGCGCCGCAGCGAGTCGACGAGGTCGAGGACGGTCTGCTGGTGGCCGATGTCGAGCGCGCTCGTCGGCTCGTCCAGCAGCAGCACGCGCGGCTCCTGCGCGAGCGCGCGGGCGAGCACGACCCGCTGCAGCTCCCCGCCCGACAGCTCGGTGGCGGGCCGGGCGGCGACGTGGTCGAGGCAGAGCCGCTCGATGCACCGCTCGACGACCTCGTCGTCGTGCGCGCCGGTCGCGCCGAAGCGGGGCACGTGCGGGGTCCGGCCGAGACCGATCAGCTCGCGCACGCTCGTGCCCTCGGGCACGACGGGCCGCTGCGGCATGAGGCCGACGAGCCGGGCGAGCGCGCGCTCGCCGCTGCTCGCGGGGTCGGCCCCGGCGACGCGGATGCGCCCGGCGAACGGCAGCAGCCCGCCGACGGCGTGCAGCAGGGTCGTCTTGCCCGCCCCGTTGGGACCGACGAGCCCGACCCACTCCCCAGGGGTGACGTCGAGGTCGAGGTCGTGCACGACCGTCACCTGCCCGCGGGCGACCGACACCGCCCGGCAGGAGACGCCGTCGTCCGGCGCGCTGCCCGCCGCGAGGGCGGGTGGCCGCTGCGGCCCGCTCACCGCAGCCTCGCCCGCCGCAGGACGACGACGAAGAACGGGGCGCCGACGAGCGCGGTGACGACCCCGATCGGCAGCTCGGCCGGGCTCATGACGGTGCGGGCGAGCACGTCGGCGCCCACGAGGAACGCCGCCCCCAGCAGCATCGACACCGGCAGCAGCGTGCGGTGGGACGCCCCGAGCACGAGCCGGACCGCGTGCGGCACGACGATGCCGACGAAGCCGATGAGGCCGCTCACGCTCACGACGGCCGCGGTGCCGAGCGTCGCGGCGAGCACGAGGACGAGCCGGGTCCGGCCGGCGTCGACGCCGAGGCTGCGGGCCTCCGTGTCGCCGACCGACATGACGTCGAGCACGCGCCGGTGCAGGAGCACCACGACGCTCGCGAGCACGACGTACGGCAGCACGGTGAGCACCTCGGCCCACCCCTGCGTCGACAGCCGCCCGAGCAGCCACGAGTACACCGAGCGGAGCGTGTCGTCGTAGCGCTGCTGGACGAACGTCTGCACCGCGTTGAGGAACGCGGCGACCGCGACGCCCGCGAGCACGATGACGACCGAGGACCGGGCCCCGCCGCCGACGCTGCTGCCGAGCGCGTACGTGGCGGCCACCCCGACCAGCCCGCCGAGGAAGGCGACGACGGGCAGCCCGAGCCCGGCCAGGCTGCCGCCCGCGACGATCGCGAGGGTGGCGCCGAGGCCCGCGCCGCTCGACACCCCGAGCAGGTAGGGGTCGGCGAGCGGGTTGCGGAACACGCCCTGGTAGGCGGCGCCCGCGAGCGCGAGCATCGCGCCGACGAGCGCGCCGAGCACGACCCGGGGCAGCCGGATCTGCCAGAGGATCGCCTCCTGCTGGCTGCTGAGGCCGCTCGCGGCACCGGAGCCCGTCGCCGCGTGCCACAGCTCGAGCAGCACCGCCCGCGGGGTGAGGCCCGCCGGGCCGACGAGCACCCCGACGGCGAGGGCGAGCAGCAGCAGCCCCGCCGCCGCCGCGACCCACAGCGCGCGGCGCCCCGGCCGGGGGCGTGCGCCCCCGCCCGTCAGCGTCGCGGCCAGCGGGCGGCGCGCGGCGGCGGGGGTGCTCACCGGCCCGCGGGGACGGCGTCGACGAGCGCGTCCGCGACCGAGCGGGCGAACTCGTCGGTGCGCGGGCCCCACCGGCTGGCGGTGTCGGCGTCGACGACGACGACGTCGCCGTTCTCCACGGCCGTCACCTCGCCCCAGCCGGATCGGTCCGCGATCTCCTCGGGGCTCGCGGAGAAGTCGCCGGACGTCACGAAGACGAGGTCGGGGTCGGCCTCGACGACGAACTCCTGCGACAGCTGCGGGTACGCCTCGCCGGTCTCGTCGGCGATGTTCTCCAGCCCGAAGAGGCCGTACACCTCGCCGATGAACGTGTCGCCGCTCGCGGTGAAGAACGACGGGTCGAGCTCGTGGTAGTACGTCAGGCCCTCGCCCGCGTCGCCCGCGTCGGCGACGGCGGCGTCGATGTTCGCCTGCGTCTCGGCGACGACGTCCTCGGCGGCGTCGGCGTGGCCGGTGGCGGCGCCGACGCGGCGCACCTGGTCGTAGGACTCCTCGAGGTCGAGCGCCGAGGGCAGCAGCAGGGTGGGGACGCCCGCGGCGTCCAGGCCGCTCACGAGGTCGCCCGGGTCGCCGGAGGCGACGACGAGGTCAGGGTCGTAGCCGAGGATGGCCTCGAGGTTCGGCTCGAAGCCCGACAGGTCGGTGACGGGCGCCTCCTCGGGGTAGTACGAGAAGGCGTCGACCGCGACGACCTGCTCTCCCGCGCCGACCGCGAACAGCATCTCGGTCGCCGTCGGGCTGATGGACACGATCGAGGTGGGCCGCTCCTCGACGACCAGGTCGGTCGTGTCGGGCAGCTGGCCCGAGGCGACCGTGACGGGGAAGTCCCCGGCGGCGTCGCCCGTCGGGGCCGAGGCCGGGTCCGAGGGGGCCGCGGAGGTGTCCGCGGCGTCCGGGGCGGCCGCCTCGGAGGCGGCACCGCCGGAGGTCGTGGCGCCGTCGGCGGGCGTCGAGGTGGTGCCGTCCCCGCCGCACGCGGCGACGAGGAGGGCGGCGAGGGGCAGGCTCGCGACGGCGGCGAGCCGGCGCGTGGTGCGTGCGTTCACAGGTATCCCCTGAGGTGAGGGGACGAGCTGGGTCTCGGGTCGTCTCCCCACGGGGCGTCGACACGAACCGTCCTTCGTCCGAGGACCAGTACGTGACCACGCGCCCAGGCGACCTGGCTCGGGACCCTCGCGGGCCCTCCACAGTTGCGGGACAGCGCCGGTTTCGCACCGGACTTCGCTGGACCCGTGGTGCCCCGCCGTGCGGGGCGTGGAGAACCTAGCCGAGTCCCGTCCGGCCTGTCACACGGCGGCTCGCACGACGGCTCGCACGACGGCTCGCACCACGGCTCACACCGCGGGACCGGTGTCGCGCACCTTCTCCACCGCCGTCATGGCCGCCCGCAGCTCCTCGAGCCAGTCCCCGGAGTGCTGTCCGACGAGCCGCACGCACCACGCGAGGGCGTGCGCCCGCGACCGCGCGACCCCGGCCTCCACGAGCGTCTCGAGCACGATGCGCTCGGGCTGGCGCAGCCTCGTCATGACGGGCACGGCGAGGGTGGTGAAGAGCTCCTCGGTCTCCCCCGCGCGCACCCCCCACGCGACCTTGCGGCCGTAGCGGCGCTCGGCCTCGTCGGCGATGGTCATGCGTTCCGCCCGGCTGTCGGAGCGGAAGCGCTGGATGCGGCCGTCGAGCTCGTCGGCGTCGGGTGCGTCGCCGTCCGCGGGCAGGCCCGGCAGCCGCAGCACGACCACCACCTCCTCCCGGTCGACGGTCACGGTCGCCTCGTCGGGGTGCCACGCGTCCGGGAGCCGGCCGCGCAGCCAGCTCGTCACCTTGGTCGTCGTCGTGTCGCTTCGCATGCAAGCAGGATTACTCGCTTGCACTCGTTGCACCAGAGAGTTCGCCGACGGCGGAGGACGTCGCCGCCGCGACGGCGAGCTCGACGAAGCGGCGCGCGGCCGGCGACTGCGTCGCCCCGCGGCGCCACACGAGCTCGACGTCGCGCAGCGGCAACGCAGGGTCGGGGTCGAGGATGCGGACCTCGTCGTCGTCGGTGTCGACGGCGAGCTCGGGCATTACCGAGCCCCCGATGCCCGCGCGGACCATCGCCTGGACGGCCCCGTTGTCGTTGGTGCGGAACACGTACGCCGGGTCGACGCCCTCGGCCTGCAGGGTCGCGTCGATCCGGCGCTGGTAGGTGTCGAGGACGCTCTGCCCGATCATCGGCCGGCCGTTGAGGTCCGAGAGGGGGTACGACGTCGCACCGTCCGGGGCCCACGACAGCGGCACGACGACGCGCAGGGGGTCCTGACGGACCAGGACGTGCTCGACGCGCGGGTCCGTCACCGGCCCGACGACGAAGGCGAGGTCGAGGCGGTCGTCCGCGACCCGGTCGACGAGGTCGACGACCTCCTCCTCGAACAGCCGGACGTCGAGGTCGGGGACGTCCTCGCGCAGGCGGCCGAGGAGCCGCGGCAGCAGCTGGACCGAGACCGACTGGAACGTGCCGATGACGAGGCGCCCGCTACGCCCCAGCCGCAGCTGCTCGAGCTCCTCCGCCGCCTGGCCGAGGCGGTCGAGCACCGCGGTGGCGTGGCGCAGGAGCAGCCGGCCGGCCGGGGTGAGGGTCGGCGGCCGCGGCCCGCCCGGCCGGTCGAACACCGCCATGCCGACGGCTCGCTCGAGCCCCGCGACCTGCTGGCTCACCGCGGACTGGCTGAAGCCGAGCAGGTGCCCCGCACCGCGGAACGAGCCCTCCTCGGCGACGGCGACGAGGGCGTGGAGGTGGCGGACCTGGATGTCGTCGAGCAGTCCCATGGTGATAAGCGTAAGCGATCGGGATCATGATGAAGCATCGTTGGACGTGATGATGCGCAGTGCCTACCGTTACCTCAGCAGGTGCGGCGGAACCGCCCGTGACCTGCGGACACGTCCCCGCCAGCGCCGTCGGGCCCGACCCACCGAGAGGAGCACGACCATGGACCGCAGCACCCACGCCACCTCCGTCACCGCCTTCACCGGGACGGCCGTCACCGACCTCGCGGAGGCCGTCGAGCGCGACGGCCTGGACGCGCACGCCGCGACGCTCTTCGCTCTCGCGGACCGCGCGACCGCCGTCGGCGTCCGTCCCGTCGTGCTCGACGTCATGCTCGACGCCGGCGAGCCGGCTGTCGCCCGGCTCCGGGCCTTCACCCTCACCGCGGCCGCGGTCGCCCACCGGGCCGTGCGCGGCGTGGCCCGCGCCGGGTCCCTCCCGGCCCGCGCCGCCGAGCCCGCTCTCGCCTGAGGCAAGGCACGGGCCCTGCGGCGGGCGGGTGCCAGTCGCAGGGCCTGCGGACCGGACGGGCGGACGCGGCGGACCGGCGCGGCGTAGCGTCGTCGCCGTGTCCGTCGCCGGGGACCTGCTCCTGCTCGCCGTCGGGTCGCGCGCCCGGTACACGACCCGTGGCCCCGTCCGGCTGCCCGTCGCCGCCGCGTGCCTCGTGGACGACGTCCTGTCGGGCGGCCGGCTGCCGGCCGAGGAGGTCACCGGGCTCGCGCGCGTGGTCGAACGGCGGGCCCCGGCGGCCTTCGAGGTGACGGCCGCCGGGCTCGTCGCCGGCGGCGTCCTGGAGCCGCACCGGCACCTCGTGCTCGGCCTCGTGCCGCGGCACGGCCACGTCGTGACGGACTCCCGTCGCCGCCGTGCCGCCGAGGAACGCCTCCTGCGGGCGCTGGCCCCCGCCGGACCCGGCGGGAGCCGGCCCGCGCCCGCGGACGCCGCGCTGGCCGCGCTCGCGAGCGTCGCGGGGCTGTCCCGGCGTGTCGTGGACCTGCCCGACCAGCGGGCACGTCGGGCGCTGGCCACGCACCTCAACTCCCTGCCCGCCGCGATGGGTCCGGACGCGACCCGGGTCGTGCTCGCGCTGCGGCGCGCCCTGGGTCGGCTCGGCGGCGACGACGCCGGGGTGCCGGTGCTGGTGCCCGCCGAGGACCGGGACGGCTTCGGGGACCGCGGCGGCGCCGGGGACGGCTCGGGCGACGGCGACGGCGGCGACGGCGGCGGCGGCGACTGACGGCGGCGGGGGCTGACGGGGGGCGCGGGCCCGCGAGCCACTCCCCGCCCGTCGCGCCCGTCACCCGACGAGGACCGCGGCCACCACGAGCCCCGCGGCGCCCACCACGGCCCAGAAGACCGCTCGGCCCCGGCGGGCGCCGGGCCGCCGGGCCAGCACGACGACGCCGAGGCCCAGCGCGAGCGCGGCGACGAGCAGCGCGCGGGCCGTCGGGCCCGCCAGGCCGTCGACGAGCAGGGCCGCCGCGGCGACGGCGAGCGCGGCACCCGCAGCCACGAGGCTCGAGCGCGGACCCATGCGCTGAGGCAGGCCGCGGACCCCCGCGAGGCGGTCGCTCTCGGTGTCGGGGACGGTGTTCGCCAGGTGCGCGGCGACCCCGAGGGCGGCCGTGGCCACGAGCACGCCCGCGGCCGGCCACGTGCCGTCGACGGCGAGCGTCGCGACCGCGGGCAGCAGGCCGAACGCGACGGCGTACGGCAGCGGGCTGACGACAGTGCTCTTGAGGCCGAGGTCGTAGGCCCACGCGGCCGCGACGGCGAGCAGGTGGACGAGCCCCGCGGCGAGGCCGAGCGCGAGCGACAGCACCACGCACGCCCCGAGCGCGGCGAGCGCCGCCACCCCGACCGTCCGCCGGGTGACGAGCCCCGCGGCGACGGGCTTCTCCGTCCGCCCGACGGCGGTGTCCGCCGGTGCGTCGACCCAGTCGTTGCACCACCCGACCGAGAGCTGGCCGGCCAGCACGGCGGCGGCGACCAGCAGCGCCTGCCCCGCGGCGGCGCCGGCCCCCAGCAGGGCCCACGCGGCCGCGTAGGCGGTGACCGCCAGCGTCGGCCCGGGGTGGCAGGCGCGCGCGAGCCCGAGCGCGGTCCTCGCCATGCGCCTACCGTGCCGGTATGTCGGTGCTCCTCGCAGCCCGTGGCGTGCTGCCACCGCACACCTACCCGCAGCAGCGCATCACCGAGGAGCTCGCGGACGTGCTGCTCGGGCCCGACGCCGCCCCGGCCGACCACGCGCTGCTGCGCAAGGTGCACGCGTCGGCGGGCGTGCGCACCCGCCACCTCGTGCTCCCCGTCGAGGCCTACCGGGACCTCGGCGGCTTCACCGCCAGCAACGACGTGTTCGTCGAGGCGGCGCTCGACCTCGCCGAGCGGGCGGTGCGCGAGGCGGTCGCGGCGGCGGGGCTGCGCCTGCGCGACGTCGACGTCCTCATGTCGACGACCGTGACGGGGGTCGCGGTCCCGTCGCTGGACGCGCGCCTCGTGCACCGCCTCGGCCTGCGTGAGGACGTCCGCCGGCTGCCGGTGTTCGGGCTCGGCTGCGTCGCCGGCGCCGCGGGCGTCGCCCGGCTGCACGACACCGTCCGCGGCGAGCCCGGGGCGGTGGCCGTCCTCGTGGCCGTCGAGCTGTGCTCGCTGACGTTCCAGCGCGACGACACGTCGCGGGCCAACCTCGTCGCCAGCGGCCTGTTCGGCGACGGGGCGGCCGCCGTCGTGCTGCGCGGGTCCGGCGGTGACGACGACGCACCCCCGGGTGCGCCGCGCGTCCTCGCCACGCGCAGCCGCCTGTACCCGGACACCGAGCGCACGATGGGCTGGGACATCGGTGCGAGCGGCTTCCGGATCGTGCTCGACCCGGGCGTGCCGGACCTGGTGCGCGCGCACCTGGGGGCCGACGTCAAGGGCTTCCTCGCCGACCACGACCTCGACGTCGCGGACGTCTCGACGTACGTCGCGCACCCGGGCGGGCCGAAGGTGCTCCTCGCGGTGCAGGAGGCGCTCGGCCTCGACGACGACGCCCTGGCCCTCACGTGGCGCTCGCTCGCCCAGGTCGGCAACCTGTCGAGCGTCTCGGTGCTGCAGGTCCTCGAGGCGACGCTCGCCGAGCGCACGCCCCCGCCCGGCAGCACCGGGCTGCTGCTCGCGATGGGACCGGGGTTCTGCGCCGAGCTCGTCCTGCTGCGCTGGTGACGGGCGCGTCGTGACCAGCCAGGGGTGGTTCCTCGTCCTCGTCGGCGCCGTCGTCGTCGCGCGGCTCGTGGAGCTCGCCGTCGCGGCGCGCCACCTGCGCTGGGCCCAGGAGCGCGGCGGGGTCGAGCGCGGCGCCGGCCACTACCCGGTCATGGTGGCCCTGCACGTCGCGCTGCTCGTGGGCGCGCCGCTGGAGGTGTGGCTGCTGGACCGCCCGTTCGTGCCGGTGCTCGGCTGGTCGGCGCTCGCGCTGCTCGTCGCCTCCCACGCCCTGCGCTGGTGGTGCATCACGACGCTGGGCCCGCAGTGGAACACCCGCGTCGTCGTCGTCCCGGGCCTGCCGCTCGTCACGGGCGGGCCGTACCGGTGGCTGCGGCACCCGAACTACGTGGCGGTGGTGCTGGAGGGCGTCGCCCTGCCCCTCGTGCACTCGGCGTGGCTCACCGCGGTCGTCTTCACCGTCGCCGACCTCGTGCTGCTGCGGCACCGGGTGCGGGTCGAGGAGCAGGCGCTCACGGAGCTGGCGTCGAGGACCCCTGGGTGAGCGGGCACGACGCCGACGTCGTGGTCGTGGGCGGCGGACCCGTCGGGCTGGCCTCGGCGGTCGGCGCGGCCGCGGCGGGCCTGACGGTCGCCGTCGTCGAGCCCCGCGACGGCCCCGTCGACAAGGCGTGCGGCGAGGGCCTCATGCCGGGCGCGGTCGACCGGCTCAACCGCCTCGGCGTCGACCTGGCGGCCGCGGGCGGTGGCCACCCCTTCCGCGGCATCCGGTACCTCGCGCCCGGCCACGCCGTCACGGCCGACTTCCGGGCCGGTCCCGGCCTCGGGGTGCGGCGTACGGTCCTGTCCCACGCCCTCGCCGAGCGCGCCCGCGAGCTCGGCGTCCGGGTGGTGCGGGCGCGCGCCGGCACCCCGGTGCAGGACCCGGCCGGGGTGACGGTCGCGGGCGTCCGCGCGCGCTGGTGCCTCGCGGCCGACGGCCTGCACTCCCCCGTCCGGCGCGCGCTCGGTCTCGCGCGGCCGAGCGCCCCGGGCGCGCCCGCGCGCTTCGGGCTCCGCCGGCACGTGCGCACGGCGCCGTGGTCGCCGTGGGTCGACGTGCTCTGGGCCGAGGACGTCGAGGCGTACGTGACGCCCGTCGCGCCGGACCTCGTGGGTGTGGCGGTGCTGTCGTCGCGGCGGCGCTCCTTCGACGCGCACCTGCAGCGGCTGCCGCAGCTCGCCGCGCGCCTGGCGTCGGCCGAGCCGGCCTCGCCGGTGCTCGGCGCCGGTCCGCTGCGGCAGCGCGTCCGGCGCCGACGGCAGGGGCGGGTGCTGCTGGTGGGCGACGCCGCGGGCTACGTGGACGCGCTCACCGGCGAGGGTCTGCGGGTGGGCCTCGCGGCGGCCGAGGAGGCCGTCGCGTGCGTGCTGGCCGACGACGCCCGCGACTACGAGCGCAGGCTCGCGCGCGTCGAGCGCCGCCCGCGGGTGCTCACCGAGGGGCTGCTGGCCGTGACGTCCGTGCCGCTCGCGCGCCGCGCGCTCGTGCCGGCGGCGCAGCGCCTGCCCGGCGTCTTCTCCGCCGCGGTCGACGCGCTGGCCCGCTGAGGCCGGGGGGGCAGGAGAGCCGGTCCGGACCCACCCGGGGCCGCGAGCGGGGTTGTGTCCGGGGTGCTCCCTAGCGTCCCGGCCATGGTGCTGACCGCCCTCGCGCTCCCCGTCGTCCTCGCCGTGATCTGGCTGCTGTTCCTCCTGGGCGACCCGGTCCCGCCTCAGCCGGCGGTGGTCCCCGCCACGCGGGTCGGGTCGGCGAAGACCTCCTGCAGGGCGACCACGGCGCCGCCCCGGCTCGCGGCCGCGAAGCCGAACGTGGAGGCCCGCACGTCCACCCCGCCGCCGTCCGGGGCCACCACCCGCTCGAGCAGGGTGTCGACCACGTAGCCGCGCAGCAGCGGCGCCAGCAGGGCGAAGTACCCACCGAGCACGAGCACCCGGGGGTTCACGATGTTGACGAGCACGCTCGCGCCGAGCCCGAGGGCGATGCCGACCCGCTCGAGCGTCGCGCAGGTGCGCTCGTCCTCGGCCGCGGCACGCTGCCTCACGACCGCGAGCCGTCCGTCGATGTCCGTCTCGGGGTCGAGGAGCACGTCGTCGGGGCCGTGCGCGCAGCCGGTGAGGAGCACCCCCAGTCCCACCTGCGTCTCCCAGCAGCCCACGCGGCCGCACCCGCAGCGGTCGAGGCGCGGGTTGAGCGGTGCGTGGCCGATCTCGCCCGTGAACCCGGTCGCCCCGCGCACGAGCTCGCCGTCGACCACCACGCCGCAGCCGACACCCACCTCACCGGCGAGGTACACGAGGTCGTCGACGTCCCGGCCGACGCCGACCGCGTGCTCGGCGATGGCCCCGAGGTTCGCGTCGTTGTCCACCATGACGGGGACCTCGGCGGCCGCGCCGAAGGCGGGGTGGCCGCGGGTCGCCTCCGTGAGGAGGGGGCCGATCGGGCAGTCGGACCAGCCGAGGTTCGGCGCGATCGCGATGCGGCCGAGGCGGGAGTCGACGAGGGCGGGCACCGCCACCGTGATCCCGACGACGGTGCAGCCGGCGGCGACGAGCGCGTCGAGGGCCGAGCGCAGGCAGTCGGTGAGCAGGCCGATCCCGCCCTGCTCGCCGAGGGCGCGCATGTCCGCGGCGGTCCGCTCGGACAGCACGACCCCGTGCGTGAGGTCGAGGGCCGTGACGTCGACGAAGTCGGCGTTCACCTCCAGGCCCACCCCCACCACGGTGCTCGCGGCGAGCTCCACCATGAGCCCGGGGCGGCCCACGCTGCCGATGCGCTGCACGTCGCCCTCGCGCACGAGCCCGCGCTCGATGAGCTCGGCGACGAGGCTGGACACCGTCGCCTTGTTGAGGCCGGTGTCGGCCGCCACCCGGGCGCGCGAGCGCGGACCGGCGTCCCGCAGGTGCGTGAGCACCAGGCTCAGGTTCGAGCGCCGGACCGTCAGCTGGTCGGCCGGGGCGGCGGTGCTACGGGTCGACATCGTCGTCTCCCGTCGTCTCGGAGGGCTTTTGGTCGGGTCACCCCGCGCAATCCTAGGCCCACCCCGTTCAGGCGATGGGGACCACGAGCACCGGGTCGGTCGTCGGCGCGTCGGAGCCGCCCGACGGCTCCAGGCTGACCGCGACCGCCTCGACGCCCGACACCCCGCCCGCGAGGGCCACCGCCTCGCCGCCGCGCGTGTCGAAGAGCCCGGCCGGTACCGGCTCGCCGCCCTCGACCGTCCAGGCCTGCCACGTCGACCCGTCGGGTGCGGCGGGCAGCCCGGCCGGCAGCAGCAGGGCCGCGTCGGCCTCCTGGCTCACGAGCACGTACACCTCGTCGCCCTGGACGCCCTCGCCGAGCTGCGGGCGCCCGCTGAACGACGTCACGTCGTCGGCGGCGAGCACCTGCTGCACGGCGGCCTGCTGCGCGCGGACGTCGTCGAGCCGGTTCGCGGTCCCCACGCCCCACACGCCGAGGCCGATGGCCGCCACGGCGAGCACCGAGGCGGCGAGGGCGAGCAGCGAGCGCCCCGCCCGGGGCCCTCCGGTCCGGCCCGGTGCCGGCGACGGCTCGGTCGGCTGCTCGCGCACGTCCTCGGCCGCGCGGGTACCGGGCACGCCCGGCGAGCCGGCCGGCGCGCCGGCGGTCGTCGCCTGACTCGTGGCCTGACTCGTGGCGGGGGTCGCCGCGGGGGTCGCGGCGGGGGTCGTGGCAGGAGCCGCCGCCGCGGTGGCCGCGGTGCGGTCCTCGCTGCGGTCCTCGCTGCGGTCCTCGCTGCGGTCCTCGCCGCGGTCCTCGCTGCGGTCCTCGCCGCGGTCCTCACGCTCCCCGCGGTGCTCGCTACGGTGCTCGGTGCTGTCGGCGGAGACGCCGGCCGGCTCGAGCGGCGGCAGCTGCGGCGTCGTGCGGACGCGGGCGAGGACGGAGGCCCGCAACCGCGCCGGCGGCGCCTCGGCGGTCGCCGCCGCGAGCGTCGCGAGCGTCTCCCGGTGCTCGAGCAGGTCCTCGCGACACACCTCGCACTCCGCGAGGTGGGCCTCGACGTCTGCGTCCTCCGCCGCGTCGAGGGCGTCGACCGCGTATGCGGCGACCAGTGCGTGCGCGTCCGACCTCACCGGGCCACCTCCGTCCGCCCGGTGCGCCCGAGCCCTGCGGCCGGACGCAGGTCGTCCGGCTCCAGCTGCGTCCGCAGGCGGGCGAGCCCGTCGCGGATGCGTGTCTTGACCGTGCCGAGGGGCACGCCCAGCAGCGCGGACACCTCGCGGTGCGTGTGCCCGCCGTAGAAGGCGAGCCGGACCGACTCGCGCTGCACGTCGCTCAGCGACGCCATGGCCCGGCGCACCCGGCGGCCCTCCAGGGCCGAGACCGCGGCCTCGGCGACCTCGTCGACCGCGGGTGGCTCCGGCAGCGCCGTCGCCTCCTCCCGCGCCCGCCGTCGCTCGCGCGAGCGGACACGGTCCACGGCCCGCGAGTGCGCGACGGTCACCGCCCAGGAGCGCACCCCGCCGCGGCCGGGGTCGTAGCGCGTCGCGGTCCGCCACAGCTCCAGCAGCACCTCCTGCGCCACCTCCTCGGCCTCCGCGGGGTCGCGCAGCACGCGGCGGCAGACGCCGAAGACGGTCGCGGCGAGCGCGTCGTACAGCTCCTCGAACGCCGCCTCGTCCCCGCGCGCGGTCAGCTGGACGAGCCCGCGCAGCCGGGCCTGCTCGGCCTGGCGGGCGTGCTCCTCGCCGTCTCCCGGGTCCTCGGGTCCTGCCACCGTTCCTCCGTCGCCTGCTCGTGGACCGCTGTCGGTCCGACCACCGGCTCTCGATCACAGGTACGCCGCGGCGGCGCCGACCGGATGGGGTGACGGGCCGAGGTCACCCACCCGGCCGGTGCGGGGCAGGCGGCCCGGGCGGGCACCGGGACGTCACCCTAACCGCCGCCGCACCGGCGTCGGCGGCTCCTCCCCGGCCAGCAGGGCCAGGCAGTTGCGCACCGCGAGACCGGTCATGGCGGCGCGCGTCTGCTCGCTCGCGGAGCCGACGTGCGGCAACACGACGAGGCCAGGGGTCCGCAGCACCGGGTCGTCCGGGTCCCGTCGCGGCTCGCCCTCGAACACGTCGAGCCCGGCCGAGTGCAGCCGCCCGGAGCGCAGCGCGGCGAGGAGGTCGGCCTCCACGACGAGCGGCCCGCGACCGACGTTGACCAGGGTGGCCGTCGGGCGCATCCGAGCCAGCGCGGCCGCGTCGAGGAGCCCGCGCGTGCCGGTCGGCCCGTCGGTGAGGGGCAGGGCGACCACGAGGACGTCGCTGCCCGTCAGCAGCTCGTCGAAGCCGACCGCCGTCGACACGTCGTCGGAGGGGGCGGAGGCGCGGCGCAGGTGCTGCACCCGCATGCCGAGGCCACGGCCGCGGCGTGCGACCGCCCGGCCGATCCCGCCGTAGCCGAGGACCCCGAGCACCGCACCGTGCACGTCGAGCCCGAGCCAGCCGTCCATGGCGAAGCCCTCCCACCGCCCCGCCCGCATGTCGTCGGTGGCCTCCACGAGACGCCGCCGGGCCATGAGCACGAGCGCGAGCGCCGTGTCGGCCACGGTCTCGGCGAGCACCCCGGGCGTGTTCGTCACGACGACGCCCGCGCGGGCCGCAGCGTCGAGGTCGACGTTGTCGTGGCCCGCGGCGGCAAGGGCCACGCCGCGCAGCCCGCTGCCGGCGACGCCGTCGAAGAAGGCCGCGTCCAGCGGGTCGACGCCGAGCGCGAGCACGGCCCCGGCGCCGCAGCCGGTCACCCGGCGGGCCAGCGCGGCGCCGTCCGG
Source organism: Aquipuribacter sp. SD81 (assembly GCF_037153975.1). Taxonomy (NCBI): domain Bacteria; kingdom Bacillati; phylum Actinomycetota; class Actinomycetes; order Micrococcales; family Intrasporangiaceae; genus Aquipuribacter; species Aquipuribacter sp. SD81. Next base: position 8,139 of record NZ_JBBAYJ010000017.1, on the reverse strand, counting down.
GTCGGCCCCCGGCGCCCGGACGATGCGGGTGCCGGCCGCCGCGGCGGCGCCCAGCGCGTCGTCCCCCGGCAGCGAGGGACGGGTGAGCAGCAGCACCGGTGACGTCGGGCCCACCCGGGGAGCGTGCCACGCCCACGCCGCCGCGACCGGTGGCGCAGCCGCCGCCACCCGCACGGCCCGGCTGCGGACCGGCCCCGGCGCCCGAGGACACGAGGACACGAGGACACACGAGGACACGAGGACACGAGGACACGAGGACACGAGGACACGACCAGGCGTGACGCGCGCCCCGTCGGGTAGGGAGGAACCCGGCCGGGGTGGCGGAGGGATGCCGTCGCCCCGGCCGGGCCGTACGTTGCGCCACCAGATGTAACTTGCTGCGACCGGAGGCCCGCGTCCGGTTCACTGGGGGCGGGGGAAGGACGAGGACCGGGGGGTCCGCATTGGGGAGGTGGCACCCGAGGTGACGCACGACGGGACCGGGTCGGGCACGTCGACGATCGACCTGCTGGGCCTGCTGCAGGTCGCGGACGACCTCGCGGCCGGGCGTCGGCAGGACACCGACAGCACGCTGCAGCTCGTCGTCGCCGGGCTGCGGGAGCACCTCGGCATGGACGTCGCCTTCGTCGGCGTGTTCGAGGGCGGCCAGCGCCGTATCCGGACGGTCGCCGAGCGGCTCGACGGGCCGCCCGTCCTGCCGGTCGGCACGTGCGACCCGCTCGAGGAGTCGTACTGCGCCCGCGTGGCGGACGGCCGCACCCCGGAGTTCGTCCCGGACGCCCGGCACGAGCCGTCCGTCGCCGACCTGCCCGGCACGACGCAGCTGCCCGTCGGCACCCACCTCAGCGTGCCCATCCGGCTGAGCGACGGGTCGGTGTACGGGACGTTGTGCGGCTTCACGCGCGAGCCGGACCCGCAGCTGCAGGCCCGCGAGCTCGGCGTCCTCCGCCTCGTCGCGCGCCTGCTCGCCACCCACCTGGAGCGGGAGGCCAGGCCCGGCGACGAGCTCGCCCGAGACCGCACCCGTGTGCAGGGCGCGCTCGACGAGCGCCCGCCCGAGATCGCGCTGCAGCCCGTCCTCGCGCTGGAGGACCTGCGCGTCGTCGGGTTCGAGGCGCTCGCCCGCTTCCCCGACGGGCGCGCGCCGGACGGGTGGTTCGCGCTCGCCGCCACCGTCGGCCTCGGGGTGGAGCTCGAGCTCGTCGCGGTCCGGGCCGCGCTGCGGCGCCTGCCCGACCTGCCTCCCGGCGCCTACCTCGCGGTCAACGCCTCCGCCGCCGCCGTCTGCTCGGAGTCGATGGGCGATCTGGTCGACGGCCTCGACGACTCCGTGCTCGCCCGGCTCGTCGTCGAGCTCACCGAGCAGACCGGCGTGCCGGACTACGACGTGCTGCGCGAGCGGCTGTCCGCGCTGCGCGGGCGCGGGGCGCGGGTCGCCGTCGACGACGCGGGCACCGGGTACGCGGGGCTGCACCGCATCCTCGAGCTGTCGCCCGACCTCATCAAGCTCGACCGCCTGCTCGTCGACGGGGTCGCGGGCGACGAGGTGCGGCAGTCCCTCGTGTCGGCCCTCACGTGGTTCGCGCGCAGAAGCGGCGCGCAGATCGTGGCGGAGGGCATCGAGCGGGAGGCCGACGCGCGCGTGCTGCGCCGGCTCGGCGTGCCGTTCGGGCAGGGGCACCTGCTCGGCGAGCCGGTCCTCGCCCGCTGACGGCGTGGGCGCGGGCTGGGAACGGGACGCCGTCGAGGTCGTCCGCGAGCCGTGGTGCGGCGGCGAGGTGCTGTCGTACCGGCCGCGCCCCCGGGACGTCCTGGACGTGCTCGACCTCGCGGTGCGCCGTGACCCGGACGCGGTCGCGGTCGTCGACGCCCGAGACGGCACCACGCGGACCGCGCACCGGCTCGCCCTCGACGTCGTCGCGACCGCGCGCGCCTGGGCGACGGCGGGGCTGCAGCCCGGCGACGGGGTCGGCATCGCGGCCGCGAACAGCGGCGACCACCTCGTCGCGCTGCTCGCGTGCGCGGCGACCGGGGCGGTCGCGGTCGGGCTGTCGCCGCGGCTGGCCGTCGACCAGTGGCGCTACCAGCTGACGCGCTCACGGTGCCGGTGGCTGCTGCACGAGCCCGACGACGACACGCACGCGACGCTCGCCCGCGACGCGGTCCGCGACCTGCCGGGCGTCCGGCGGGTCCCGGCGCTGGGTTCCGTCGGCGACCCCCGGACCGAGGACTGGCAGCGCTTCCAGGCCACGCGGACCCCCGCGCGGCCCGAGCAGGCGTACCAGGTCGTCTACACGTCCGGCACGACCGGCCGACCCAAGGCGAGCCAGGTCGTGCACCGGGCGTCGGTGCACTCCGGCCTGGCCTACGACCGCCTCCTGCGCCTGGCGCCCGGGGAGTCCACCGGGGTCCTGTTCTCCCTCGGCTACATCAGCGCGATGCACGCCCACGTGCTGCCGGCCCTGCTGTCCGGCGCGCGCCTCGTCATGCTCCCGACGGGCTCGCCTCGGACGTGGGTCGAGCAGCTGGCGGCGTTCGACGTCGCGTGGGCGTACGCGGTCCCGTCGTGGTGGCTGCTCGCGCTGCGCGAGCCGGGCCTGGCCGCCTCGGCGCTGCCGCGCCTGCGACTGGCCGGGGCGGGGGGCTCGCCGTTCCCCGACCGGCTGCGCGACGGCCTCGCCGAGCGGCTGCCACGCACGGAGCTGCTCAACGTCTACGGCCTGAGCGAGACCCACTCCCCCGCCACGGTGCTGCGGGGACGTGAGCTGTGGGAGCACCCGGGCGCGGCGGGACGTCCGCTGGAGGTCGTCGAGGTGACGACGCGCGACGAGGACGGCCGGGTGCTGCCGGACGGCGAGGCCGGCGAAGTGTGGCTGCGCTCCTCGCTCGTGACGACCGGCTACGCCGACGACGCCGGGGCGACCGCGGCCGCCGTGCGGGCGGGCGCGTTCCGCACCGGGGACGTCGGCGTGGTGCGCCGCGACGGGGCGGGCCCCGTGCTCACGCTGCTGGACCGGGTCAAGGACATGGTGAACCGCGCCGGCACCAAGGTCTTCGCCGCGGAGGTCGAGCGGGTGCTCGACGCCCACCCCGCCGTCGCGGAGAGCGCGTGCGTGGCCGTGCCCGACGACCGGGCCGGGGAGACCGTCGCGGTGGTCCTCGTCGCGCGCGGCGACGACCCCGACGACGGCCGCGACGACGGCCCCGACGACGGCCGCGCGATCCGCGCCCTGACCCGCCCGTCCGACGCCGAGCTGCGCGCGTGGGTGCGCGCACGCCTCGGCGACGCGGCCGCCCCCAGCGTCGTCCGGTGGGTCGACGCGCTGCCCCGCGGCGGCACCGGCAAGACCGACAAGTCGGCCCTGCGGGCGGCCCTGCGCGGGGCACCCCCCGCAGGCGGGACACTGGAGGCATGACCTTCGACTCCCTCGGCCTGCGCGCTGAGCTGCTCGACGCGCTCGCGGACCTCGGGTACGAGGAGCCGACGCCCATCCAGACCGAGGCGGTCCCCGTCCTGCTGACCGGGTCGGACCTGCTCGGGCAGGCCGCGACCGGCACGGGCAAGACCGCCGCCTTCGCCCTGCCGCTGCTGCAGCAGGTCGCCGACGCCCGCGACGACGACACCCCCGCCCGCAGCGGCGGCGCGCCGGCCGCGCTCGTGCTCGTGCCGACCCGCGAGCTGTGCGTCCAGGTGTCGCAGGCCCTGCTGCGCTACGGCCGCACCCTCGGCGTGCGGACGCTGCCGGTCTACGGCGGGCAGCCCGTCGTGCGGCAGGTCAAGGAGCTGCAGCGCGGCGTCGACGTCGTGGTCGCGACGCCGGGGCGGGCCGTCGACCTGCTGGACCGGCGCTCGCTCGACCTGTCGCACGTGCGGACCGTCGTCCTCGACGAGGCCGACGAGATGCTCGACATGGGCTTCGCGGAGGAGCTCGAGCAGGTCCTCGACGCGACCCCCTCCGCCCGGCAGACGGTGCTGTTCTCCGCGACCATGCCGCGGCGGCTGGAGACCATCGCCCGCACGCACCTGCGGGACCCGGAGCGCATCCGCATCGAGCGGGAGGTGCCCGCCGAGGGCGAGGCGCCCCGCGTCCGCGAGGTGGCGTACCTCGTCGACCGCGCCCACAAGCCGGCCGCGCTCGGCCGCCTGCTCGACATCGAGCAGCCCGTCGCCACGATCGTGTTCTGCCGCACCCGCGACGAGGTCGAGCAGGTGACGGAGACCCTGGGGGCGCGCGGGTACCGCGCGGAGGCGCTGCACGGCGGCATGAGCCAGGAGCAGCGCGACCGGGTCATGGGGCGCGTGCGCTCGCAGGCCGCGGAGCTGCTCGTCGCGACCGACGTCGCCGCGCGCGGGCTCGACATCGACCACCTCACCCACGTCGTGAACTACGACGTGCCCTCGGCCCCGGAGTCCTACGTGCACCGCACCGGGCGCGTGGGGCGCGGCGGCCGGGAGGGCGTCGCCCTCACCCTCGCCACGCCGCGCGAGCGCCGCCAGATCCAGGCCGTCGAGCGGGTCACGGGCCGGCAGGTGCCGCTGCTCCCGCTGCCGAGCGTCGCGGACCTGCGCGCGCGCCGGCTCGACGACACCGCCGCCGCGCTGCGGGAGGCGGTGGGCCGCGACGACCTCGAGGAGCTCGTCGCGGTCCGCGACACGGTGCTCGCCGACCTGCCGGCCGGCTCCGGCACCGACGACCTGCTGCTCGCGGCGGTCGCGCTCGTCGCCGACTCCCGCCGCGGCTCGCAGGACGAGGAGGAGATCCCGCAGGTGCCGATCCGGGCGTGGCGGGAGGAGGGCCCCTCGCGCGGCGGCCGGGACGGCTCCGACGGGGTCCGGCCGCGCGCCGACCGCGAGGGTCCGGCGCCGGGCAAGGCGCGGCTGTTCGTCAGCGTCGGCAAGGCGGGCGGCATGCGGCCGCAGGACATCGTCGGGGCCATCGCGGGTGAGTCCCGGCTGTCCGGCCGCGACATCGGCCCGGTCGTAATCACCGAGCGCTTCACGCTCGTCGACGTCCCCGACGCGGCCGCCACCGAGGTCATCCACGCGCTGCAGGCCTCGCGGGTCAAGGGCCGCAAGGTGCAGGTGCGCCGCGACCGGGGCACCACCGACGGCTCGCCCCGACAGGTGCGGCCCGGCCGGCCCGGCCGCCCGCGTCACCGCACGGGCTGACGGGCCGGCCCCCCGGTGCGCCGGACCCGTCAGGGGCGCGGCTTCGGGCAGGGCGTGTAGTTGACCTTCGTGTAGCGCGGGGCGAGCGTGCCGGCCGTGCGCACGCACGGGCCGTGGTCGAACTTGAGGACCTCGTGACCGTCCCACCACGAGGTGCGCTTCATGGCGCCGTCCCACGTGAGCGAGATGTGGACGTGGTCGGTGTGGGGGCTCGCACCCCTGTAGGCGATCCAGCGCTTGTCCCACGTGGACCACTGCCGCTTGTTCCAGATGACGTACTGCACGCCGAGGCGCTGCGCGTTGCCGCCGCGGTAGCCGTTGCGGTCCGGCCCGGTGAGCCACGCGAGGAACGCGTCGGCCATCGCCTTGTCCGACGCGCGGTTGGCGTCGAGCATCCAGTCGTAGGCGCGCCCCTCCTTGTGCTCGCTGCGCCCGCCGGTCGAGCACGAGCGGACGATGCCGCCGCTGTTGGCCTTGCCGTAGGTGGCGCGCAGCAGCGACCGCAGCGCCACGGTGCCGGGGCGCTCCTTCGGGTCGCACGTCACCTGGCCCTGGTAGCCGGGGGCCCTGTCGGGCGTCACGTGGGCGAAGCGGACCGTCGGACGGGGCGTGGCGAGGGCCTGCGCGGCGCCGCTCCCGGTCACGACCAGGACGGCGGTGAGGAGCGCGAGCAGGAGGACCGAGCCGGGGCGCCGGTCGGGACGGGACGGGGTGCTGGGCGTCTGTCGCATGTCGGGTTCGTCTCTCGTGTCGGGTTCGCGTCGAGTGCGGGTTCCGCCCCGGCTCATCGGCGGTACGGTCGGGTCGCTCAAGTGCCCGCGGCCCCGGCCGGGGGCCGGGCGGGGCCGGCGCGGCCGCGGCCCCGCGGGTCCCCGCAGGTCACGACGCGGTAACGACCGGCCGGCCGCATTGATGTGGTCCTCGTCACACGGCGGCTTGACACGAGCTCGTGACCAGGTACTTCTGGTGGCAACGACCAGAAGATATTGACGAACGAGTCAAAAGGTGGTTCGTTTGGTCGGTGGACGAAGTGGTTCGCGAGACGGACGTGCCCCGGACCGGAGACGGCCCTTCCGACGAGGCCGCGAGAGCGGCCGACCGCAGCAGCGTAGGAGTCCCTGAGGCGTCCGGCGAGGGCCGCGTCGGCGTGTGGCTCGTCGGTGGACGCGGGTCGGTCGCGACGACCGCCGTCCTCGGCGCCCTCGCCGTGCGCGCGCGGCTCGCGCCCACGACCGGTCTGGTCAGCGAGCTGCCCGACGTCGCGGTCGCGGGCCTCGTGCCGCTGGACCGGCTTGTCGTCGGCGGGCACGACACCTCCCAGGTGCCGCTGCGCAAGCGGGCCGAGGAGCTGGCCGCGCAGGGCGTCGTGCCCGGCGACCTCGTCGCCGCGCTCGGCGAGGAGCTGGAGGCCGTCGACGCCGCCGTGCTGCCGGCCCCCTCCCCCGGTCCCGACCAGCGGGCGCGGGTCGAGGCGCTCGTCGCCGACCTGCGCGGCTTCGTGGCCGAGCACTCGCTCGCCCGGCTCGTGGTCGTCGACGTGTCGAGCACGCAGCCCCCCGTCCCCGCGGAGCACGCCGCCGACCTCGCCACGCCGGACACGGTGCGCGCCGCCTGGGACGCGGGCCGCTCCCCGCTGCCGCCCGCCGCGGAGTACGCGTGGGCGGCCTTCGAGGTGGGCGCGTCCGTCGTGGCGTTCACGCCCAGCCCCGGGGTGGACGTCCCCGCCGTCGCCGCGCTCGGCCGCGAGCGCGGTGCCGTCTGGGCCGGCAGCGACGGCAAGACCGGCGAGACGCTGCTGAAGTCGACCCTGGCCCCCATGTTCGTGCAGCGGGCGCTGGAGCTCACGTCGTGGTCGTCGTTCAACGTGCTGGGCGGCGGCGACGGCCGCGCCCTGTCGGACCCGCACGCCGCGCTCAGCAAGACCACGACCAAGGCCGCGGGCCTCGAGGCGATGGTCGGTCGGCAGGTGTCCGGCCCCGTCCGCATCGACTACGTCGCGGAGCTCGGCGACTGGAAGACCGCGATGAACCTCGTCACGTTCTCCGGCTTCCTCGGGACGCGGATGACGCTGCAGTTCACGTGGAACGGCTGCGACTCCGCGCTGGCCGCCCCCCTCGTGCTCGACCTCGTGCGGCTGCTGGCCGCGTGCGACGAGGCCGGGCGGACCGGACCGGTCGCGGAGCTCGGCTTCTTCTTCAAGAACCCCCTCGGCTCCGACGAGCACGCCCTGGCCCCGCAGTGGGTCGCGCTCACCGGGCTCGCGCAGGACCTCGCCGGTCGGGAGCGTCGTTGAGCCCTGCCCTGCGGGACCTCGCCGAGCTGGTGCGCCTGCCCGCCGCGGTGACGGTCCCCGGCGACACGCTCGTCGGCCTCGCCGCGGGCGGCGGTCCCGCCGCCCCGCGCGCGTGGCTGCTGCCCGCCTCGTCGCTGTGCCTGTACTGGGCCGGCATGGCGCTCAACGACTGGGGCGACCGCGAGCTCGACGCGCTGGAACGCCCCGAGCGACCGGTGCCGAGCGGTCGGGTCCGGCCGGAGGAGGCGCTCGCCCTGGCGGGCGGCCTCACCGCGGCCGGCGTCGCCGTCGCGGGTCTCGCCGGCGGGCGCCGGGCGGTCGGCGTCGCCGGGCTGCTCGCCGCCGCGGTGTGGACGTACGACCTCGCCGGCAAGCGCGGTCCGCTCGCGCCGGTCAGCATGTCGCTGACCCGCGCGCTCGACGTGCTGCTGGGCGCCACCGCGAGCCGCGGCGGCACGGCGCGCGGGCTCGTGCCGGCCCTCGTCGTCGGCGTGCACACCCTCGGCGTCACCGACCTCAGCCGCGACGAGGTGCACGGGTCGAGCGGCTCGGCGCCCGTGCGCGCGCAGGCCGCGACCGCCTCGGCGACGGTCGGCGCCCTGGCCGCGGCGGCCGTCACGGCGGCGGGTGCCCCCGGCCGCGACGCCCGCGGCGTCCCGCCCGTCGTGCCCGCGCT
>NZ_JBBAYJ010000016.1 GCF_037153975.1 Aquipuribacter sp. SD81 | reverse complement strand
CCGTCCAGCAGCTGCAAGGCCTCATCGACACCTTCGTCGAGCAGTACAACCACCACCGCCCCCACCGGTCCCTGCCCCACCACGCCACCCCCGCCACCCTCTACGACTCCCTGCCCCACGCCACCGTCACCCCCGCCGCGCGCGCCGGGCGGGACCGTGACACCCACGACCGGGTCCGACGCGACCGCGTCGACGCCAGCGGCAAGATCACCCTGCGCTACGACGGGCGGCTGCGCTCCATCGGCATCGGCCGAGCCCACGCCCGAACCCGCGTCCTCGTCCTCGCCCAGGACCGCCACGTCCGCGTCGTCCACGCCCACACCGGCGAGCTCCTCCGCGAGCTCACCATCGACCCCACCCGCCGCTACCAGCCACGCCACCCATGACCCCGCGGCCGCCGGAAACGACGAACGGCCGAACCCACAGAATGTGGGTCCGGCCGTCCGCGATGTCCTGAGACATCACAGTGCGGAGGGCGTGGGATTCGAACCCACGAGACGGGAGTGGGTACCCGCCCAACGGTTTTCAAGAGCGTCTGCTGTACCGCCTCTGACCTGCGGGTTCATGGGCGTGCGTCGGTCCGGGGGCACGGGACGGGCACGGCCAGCCTGATGACGTCTGCCGTCAGTCCGTGACGGCCGGACGGGGTGACGGCATCAGGGCTGTGCTCAGCAGTGCCCGCATGAGCTGGGCCCACATCCAGTGAACTGAGACGTCGACACGGTTGTGTTCTCCGAGAAGGCGCGAGTAGCCGAGACGGCTCCAAGCACACGCAATTTCGTCATGCGCTAATGGTCGTGGTGGGCGACGAGCAGATTCAGCAGTGGGCGGACGAGGCCGGGGCCGGCTACGACGTGGCGGGGCTGCAGCGACGCGGACGCGGCCGCCCCGGTCGAGGCGCGGAGCCCATGCAGGTCGTCGCCGTGCGCCTGACCGCGGAAGAGTTGGCCGCGGTCGACGCCGTGGCTGCCCGCGAGCACATCTCGCGATCGGAGGCGATCCGCAGGGCGTTGGCCGGCTTCGCCGCGTGAAGGTCCACGACAGCGCGCTCAAGCACGGGGTAGTTCCTCAAGACGCCATCTAGGCGGCCGACTGGCCGCTGTGGGTGGAGCCTCGGACGGCGACTGCCCCACCGCGAACTACGCCTCGGGTTCGACATATAGGCGCGGCTCCTCGTGACCGTCGTCCTGCTCCTCGAAGGCGCCGGCGCCCCCGGTCATCCAGGCCATGCCGACACGCAAGCAGTACTGGGAGCTCCTGCCCCGACCCGGCGCGGCAGCGCCCGTCACCCACCCAGTACGGCACCCGCTGGGCCTGATAGCGAGGGCGATGCGTTCCGCGGTAGGCCTGGCGCCACCGACATGTGTCACATGCTTGTGCAGCAGTCCCACGCGTTCAGCCGGATGATCGTGGGCTGGCGCGTCGCGTCCAAAATGCGCACCGAGACGGTGCTCGACGCGATCGAGATGGCCCGCTGGTCCCGCGGCACCCACCTGACCGGACTGCGGTGTCACTCGGATGTCGGCGTCAGTTCACGTCGCTACGTTACGGCGAACGCCTCGCAGAGAGCGGCGCGGTCCCCTCGATCGACACCGTCGGGGACTCTTTCGATAACGTGCTCGCGGAGACGGTGAACGGCTACTACAAGGCCGAGCTCATCCGCGGACCGGCCCGATCAGAGCCGTGGAAGAGCGTCGAGGACGTCGAGCTCGCGACCCTCGGCTGTGTCCACTGGCGCAACAGTCAGCGCCTGCACGGCTACCTCGACGACGTCCCGCCTACGGAGTTCGAGGAGGCGTTCTACGCTGCCTCACGGACCGACCAGCCCCTGGTCGAAATCCAATAGCCCGAGTCTCTACCGAACTCAGGGCGGTTCAAACCGTTCAGGGCGTTATCCTGCCCGCCAAGGTCAGGATCCACTCAGCGAACGCGGCCAGTTGGTCGCCAGTGGTTGGCAGCGTGCCAACCACAATCTCGTCGCCGAGCTGGGACAAGGTGCTCTGAGTAGTGGTGCCGAAGAACGTCCGGGTCACCACGGTGATCTCGGCGATCTGCTCCCACGGCTCAGACAGCAGGACGTAGTCGACGGTCTCGATGCGGACCCGCCCGGTCAAGTGCCGGATCTGGTCCTTAACCCACTGAGCGAACAGCCCGGCGCTGGAGGCATCCCCGCCCTTCATCTGCGCGGTAAAGGTCAAGAACGCCTCGCGCGTGTCCGTATTGACTATGGCGATCGCGTCGTCAACGAACAGCGGCATCCCGGTGCCGGTCACGCCGGGGGCGCGAAGGTCGGTCTGCGGCAGCCGCAGTTGGAACGGAGGTATCCAGTTCTTCGGTTTATCGGCCTTGAGGAACGCGATATTGTTCAGCACGTCAACCAGCATCTCCGAGTGCCGGAGCGCGTCCTGGTAACTGCGGATGTAGGTCGCGGACGCGCGGGCGGCCAACTCGCCCAGGTGTCCGAGCGTCTTATAGATGAGGCCCGCGATCTTGTCCGCCGCGTCCTTGTCGCCTTTGGACACCGCCGGAAGTGCGGCGACCACGTTGCACAGCTTGTCCCAGGCGTGCGGATGCGCGGCGGCAGCAGGAGCGATGACGTTCCGGTACACCTTCCCCAACTCTGGGGTAGGTGGCTGGAGCAGGCCCCGCAGGATGGCTCGGCGTAGCTCGACTCCGGCCTCGGTGGGCTGGGTCGCACGCAGCGTGTCCACGGCGACCTCGATCGCGTCGACATACTTGCCGGGCGGCTTTACGTCGACGCCCTGCTTCGCCAGGGCTGCCGCCTTGCGTCCGCTTAGGACGCTGCGGATCGTTGTGGCCAAGGAGTCACCCGCTGCCTTGAGGCTCTGGGGGTTGCCGAACTGGTCGACTCCGGTGAGGGCGTAGGAGCGCAACGCTGCGTGCCATTCGCGGAACGCGGCGACCAGCCGGTCGGACGCTGGGCCGAGCTTACCGGCGACCGCGAGCCGCTCGAGGTCGGTTAGGGATGCGTACGGCTTCACCGCCTTTTTGGCGTGTGGGACCACGGAGGCCACCGGCTTAGCGAGAGTCTTGGCGACGCGCAGCACCTCGTCCGCGTCGGCGCGCATCTGCTTGGCTACGTTCTCGGGCATGCCGCTGGCGACGGCGCGCAGCTGCGCAGCCAACTGGTCGGCGACCTTAGTCGCGAACTGCCTCACTCCGGGCGCGTTCGGGTACTCAACGACGTAGTCGAGCGCCTCCCGCCAGGCGCGGACCCGAGCGAGCAGAGGCCCGCTGGTCCCGGTGCCGATCCGGGTGGCCCAGCCCAGGGCGGCCAGCACCGAGGTGGCGTCATCGAAAACACCGCTGACCGCGGCCGCCACCGATTCAGCTTCCGGGAGCACCTCGTCCGCCGCCGCCACCTTCTGGGCCGCGGCGGGCAACTTCGTCATGCCTACGGCCCGCCCGTGCCGGAGATTTGCTCGGTAACGAACCCCCCGATACCAACCACAGCTCCGCTCCAGCCGGGCAGCAGGTCGCCGGCCATACTGATGGCCGCCCCGATCGCGGGAATGGAGCTTGGCTCGGTCGCGAGGGAGCGCGAGGGGTCCAGAATGGCTCGAAAGGCGGCCCGCTCGTTGTCCCCCTTGTCCATGACGGCCATCAGGTGCCAGGACGACTGCATCGCCCCAAGCAGCTTGGCGAGCCCGGCGGATCCGATCGCGATCTCGATTTGGAGGACGAAGAGAAGCGCGGTGAACGTCAGCGGCACGTCGCTCCTGGTGGCCCGTTCCACCGCGTGGGACACCACCGCGTCGCGGGTCAGCCCGAGATCCCGCCGAGCCTGCTCAATGAGCCTCGGGTATACCCAGACGCCCTTAGCTCCCCGTGCGAACGGGTCCGGGCCCAGGTGCGCCGGATGCATCCGTTTGAATCGCCAACGTCGCTCCGCCGTCTCCGGGTTCGGTTCAAGTTTCTCGCGACCAGGACGGCGGCGAAGTTCGGAGTTCTCCACGACCGTCAGCCAGGCGCGCGCGGCCACCGCTATCGCGGTCCGGGCGGCCTCGACGAGCGCCAGCGGCTGAGGATCGCGGGGTAGCCAGGTGAGCCAGGCCAGCAGCGGCCAACGGGTCACGTCCCGGTGCAGCCGTATGGCGCGCTCCGCGCGCGCCTTGAGCACCGGCGTCCGGTACCGTACGAGAGCCTCGGGGACGAGCACGTGCGCATAGTTCTCGATTGGGCGATACTTCTCCGCGGCGGTGTCGATAGCGCGGTTCAGCGGATCAAGATCGACCAGCAACTGCTTCCACGCCTGCAGGTGCGTGCCCTCCCGCAGCGTGATGCCTCGCCGGAAGGGATGCTTGTCGAGCTTGGCGAGCACCCGGATGTCCTCGAGCGAGCCGCCCGGCCAGAGAACGTTGGGTTGAAAGAAGGTGACCGCGGCGGTCCTGAGCTGGCGCAGACCTAACGCCAGCTCGTCGGCGAGGATCTGTTGAGCTCGTCGGTCGATGTTGATCAGCTGTTGGAGGGTGGCGTCGACGAGCGCTTCGGCGGTGCTGTGCGCGACGTTGGCGACGTGCTGGACCGGGACCGCTGGATCCGCCTTGAAGATTGCCTCGTAAACCTCCCTGACAGCAGGCCAGCCACCGGTGGCGAGGTACAGCGAGAGTAGGTCGCGCATCTGTTCCGGGTCGTTGGTCACCGTGTGGCGCTGAGCCTGCGAGTCCTTGGACAGCCTCGGCAGCATGACAGTGACCGCGCGCGAGCTTGTCACGGGCTGCGCCGGTGTCGGCCTCGTGGTGGTAGGGACGGGGTCGGTCCAGGAGATCGACACCACCCGGTCGGTGGGCGCCAAGGGGGCCAGCCCGCAATCAGCCGGTTGTGACAGGCGGAGACGCCGGGGCTGCACCGCTGCCGCTACGACCTCCGCCGCGGGCGTCGGTGCCGTCCGCATTCGTACTGCCGCCGCTGGCGTGGTGGAGGTGCAGGTCGACCGCCAGCGGGGTCGGTGGGGACTCAAACGCCGAAACATCGCCGGCCGCAAGCCTGTTGGTGCGACGGCCGCCCTCCGCCTCGTCCAAGGCGAGGGCGGCTCGCAATTGCTGGAGCTCTAGGTCGTTGAGCGCCACCTGGTGCGGTTCGGCCGCGCTGCACTTGCCAAGCGAGGTCTCCACGGTCAGGCCTGGGGTGGGCAAGATTACGTCATCGGCCTCGATCTCCTCGGCAATCTTGATCGCCTCGTCCGCAGCCTGCTTAAGCGTGTCGGAGATGCCTTTGACCAGAGTCTCAAGCTCGCTCTTGGCGGTCGGCGACAGCGGGACGGCGAGCAGGTCGCCGCTGTGTGCGACCACCCGGGGTTCAAAGAACCCTACCCGCAGTTGCGGCGCCGCCGCGGCGAGCGCCGACAGCTGCTCTCCGGGTGGGAGCGCCTGGAACAGCACGTACCGGTAGTAGTCGGCATGACCGTTCAGGTGCGCCAGCAGCGCGTCCTCGCGTTCGCGGGCGTCGGCGATCTCGTCAAGCCCATACTTCATCTCCAGCTTGTCCACCCAGTTTGCCGCCGCTTGTGCCTCGTTGGCTTTGTTCACCATCTCCTGCTGAGCCAGGACCGCGCCGCCCTCGGCCTCCTTGGCGTCGTAGTCGCGCAGGATCTTGATCAGTCGTTCGCAGGCGGCCGCGATGCCGTTGTCGTCGGGGTCGTACAGGCCGTTCTTGCGAGCTTCGCCGGACCACCAGGCCCAATCCCACGGGGCGCCCATCCGGTTGTGAAACTCGGCGGCGAGTGCGCCCTCTTCCTTCTCGTTGTCCTTCAACGAGTGCAAGTCCTTCATTCCAGGGAACCCGGTGGGGACCGCGTCCACCAGTGCGCGGGCATGATTTGGGGTAAGCGGGCTCGCGGTCGCGTCACGCATCTGTGCGAGGGCGTTGATGAACCCGATGCCGAGTCGGGTCTCGACCAGTCGACGCCAGAGCCACATCTGGCCCTTCTTGCGCATGTCCGCGGTGACGGTGCCATGCGCGGCGATGGTGGCCAACGCCGAGTTGATCTCGGCGCTGAGCACCGCGGCCGAGGAGGTCTTGATCCGGTCGAGGGTCGCCTCGAGGACGGCCTTGTGTGGGTTGTCCGGCGCCTTCGGCGCGGTGGTGTCGCTGGCGGCCGGCTCGACGCGCTGACGGTCCAACTCGGCGACCTCCTTGGCGCGGGCGGCGGTCCGTTCGGCCTCCTCCCAGGCGTGCTTGTAGCTGGCAAGCAGCCTGGCCGCGGCGAATCCGCCACTCAGATCGGGAGTGAGCAGAGCCTGCCGCAGCGCGGTCTCGTTGGTCCGCACGGTGAGGTTGTCGAAAACGACCCCGCGTAACGGGTTCGGCACCATCACTACGGTCTTCAACTTCGCGGGCACGAAGGCGGTGGTGATCGTGTAGTGGGCGAGCTGCTCGTAGTAGTCCAGGGTCAGCGTGTGCCAGCGATTGGGGTTGTTGACCTGCCGGATGACCTCGTCGCCCCGGATGGACTCCTGGGACTCGGTGATCTTCGTGATCCGCCGGGACCGGACCCGCGCCGAGGCGCGCCGCACCGTCTCACTCATGCTGGAAGACGTGGTCCGGCACACCTGCTCCAGAGCGGACCCGTTCTGCAGCGAGCCGCCCGCGCCGGCGGTGATGGAGGCAAAGCCGGTGCTGTAGGAGGCGTCGACTTCGCCGTGCGCCTGGGCGTTGAAGTCCTGGCTGGAGGTCATCTCGCGGAACACATCTTCTGTGTCCCTGGTGGTGGAGGTGAAGTCCTGACTCAGCTCGGTCTCGGTTTCGGTGGATTGTTCGAGTGCCTTGGCCGTGCGTTCCCAGCTGTACATCCGGATGGTGCGGGTCTCGCCCGGAGCCAGCGCGATCGATGACAGCAAGTTGCCGCGGGAGCAGCCCTCGAACGTCCACCGCTGCCGCCACGGCAGCAGCAGCGCGACGGGCAGTGGCGTCGCTTTGGTTCGCGGGAAGTTGTCGGCGCTCGCGGTTCCCGGTGGAGCGCCGGGCACAGCAGTGGAGCCGCCGGCTCCCGGCGGCGAGTGGCGTCTGCGTTCAAGCAGTTCGAGCCAGAGGAGATATCGGTAGTCGAGCTCGAGCTCCAGTATCGGCTGTTCCAGCCCCGGCCAAGGCCCGGCGTCCGGGTCGAGCGTGAGGCCGACCTCATCCCAGAACGGACCTGTCAGCACTCCGTCCACGCCGGGAAGTCCAAGTGCGCGCGCGGGTGCTGCCACGGCTCCGTGTGGGAGTTCGCCGACGCCGTCGCTCGGGTCCCAGCCAGGCTCAAACGGGCCACCGCGCGGCAGGTCACGCAGGAGGGGGTCCGAGGCGAGGCGGGCGGTCGGCGGCGCGAACGCCCGCGCTATCGGTGCCCAGATGCGGCCCCGGTTGACCCGTGCCTCGCGAGAGATCGATGCGGCGGGCAGGCGTGACGCGCGGGCTTTGATGCGAAGTTCGATGTTGGTTCCATTGACCGCGACGGTGGCTGGCTGGTTGGTGCGGAGTGCGTGGACGGCGGCGGCGTCCAGCGGAACGCGCACCGGTGTTGCCTGCAGGCTCGGCACGACCGGGTCGGCGAGGAAGGCCGCAAGGTCATGCACCACGAACTTCTCCGCGGCCGGCGCGGCGGCGTCGGCGGTGCGGGAGGGACGCACCGTGTAGAGGCGAAGTTCTCCAGTACCGGTCCGCACCGTGAGCTGGATCGCCTGCCCTGCGACCAGTGCCGCAGTGACATCGGCGTCGATGGCGAGTTGCTCCCCGCGGGGAAGGGCGATCTGTCCGGTCGCGATCGCGGTGTCGATTTCGTTCTCGGAGAGGGTGACCGGGGTGGACTCCGGGGTGAGCCGCACCAACAGGTGTTGGGTGGGGTCGGAGTCGTCAAGGGCCGGCTTGTTCGTCGCGAGCACAGTGACTGCGAGACCAGACTTGAGCGCCTCCGCTACTGCGCCACTCAGTTGCGGGTAGCGAGCCTTGCTGTCCACGGTGACCCTTCCACCCGACAGCACCGGGGACAGGTCAGAGACCTTCTTCTCAACCGGGCTCTGGGTGAGCAGGCCGATCGGGTTGCTCACCCGGCCGAGAAGGGCCAGCGGAACACCGCCCAATGTCTCCAGCAAGGACGCTGACCGGGTGCCGCCCTCAAGCCAGGCCAGATCGTTGGAGCCGTCGCTGGTCGTGACGCGGCGGGCGGGTGTGGCCGCTGAGCCACCGGACGCCGCCCCCGCCGCCGCGCCGGCGGTCCCGGTCGTTCCTCCTGCGGTGCCGGTCGTCGCCGATGAGCCTGTCGACGCGGTCGCGGTTGACGCGGGGGGCGGGGCGACTTGGTTAATTGCACCGTCGGGCATCACCGTCACGGGCACGGTGACTTCCTGTCCACTCACAGTCTCGCGGTGGTACAGCATGACGAACTGGCCGAACTCGAACTGACGAGTGACCCCCCACGCGTCGAGGACCTTGTCGCATCCGGCCGAAAAGAGGTTCGGCTTGGTGCGGTTCGGGGCCGTGGCGGCCCCAGCCTTCGACCTGCCGGCTGCCGTGTCACCCGCTCTCGTCCCTATTGCGCCCCGTGGGCGCTTGGCGGTTCGCGCTGGGGAGGTGTCCGACCGGAAAGTCCGGGTGCCGGCGGCCAATGCAGAGGTTCCGGTCGTGTCCGCGTCCGAAGTGGACATGGCGGTGGCTCCCCTCGGACCCGACGCTTGGCCAGGCAGGCGGTCCCCCGTAAGCCGCAGCCAACAGTCGCTGTGTCTGAACCTCGCCACGACGCGCTGGTGGTGTGGCGCGATTCCCAGAGTAAAGACCTCAGACGACGAGCGGTCAAGGTTGTTGCATGCTCGGGACTGCTGCACGGCCGGGTGACAACTGCCCTGTGATGTCCGCGGGGCGCGTGAAGCCGAGCACCGCCCCCCTCGGGAATCAACTCCCGACGCGTCGTCAGCCAGCGAACGCAGCTGCATGTCACCTAGCCCCGTCAACAGCCGCCACCCACCCGGTGCCGCTCCATCCAGTTGGGGTGGGTTCGTCGAGCGGGCGTCGTGCGGGCTGGTAGTCGCCGGCGCCCAGGAACGGTCCGAAGTCGAGGCCGGTGAGGGCGGCGACGTCACCAACGGGCACCTGGAAGGTGAACAACGGACCCAACGGGGGTGGCTGTCCTTCGCTGAGGGCGCGTTGGGTGACGAGGTCGATGTCGTCCAGCTGTGGGGTCGCGCTGCCGCCGCGCGTCCGAGGCTTCGCGTGGGTGAGGCCTGCAGTCTCGACCTCATCGACCTCCCTGTGGATAACCGGCAGCCCCCTTGACCGCGCCTCCTTGGTGAGGGATTGTCGTGTTTGAGCGGAGGGCGTGGGATTCGAACCCACGAAACAGGAATGATTACCTGTTCAACGGCTTTCAAGAGCGTCTGCTGTTCGGCTGCTGACCTGCAGGTTCGGACGCCTCCTTTCGTTCGGGGGCACGAGACGGGCACAGTTCTCGGTCCATTGCTGGCCGCGGTTGGCCAGTGACTGCCGGACACGAGCGCATGAGACCGCACAGGGACGGAGTGGGGCTCCTCAAGCTGCGGCCCCCGGCGCGACGGCGACCCACCTTGGGCCGGTCGGCGGCAACACACGACAGCTGTCACCGACGCGTGCCGCGGACCCGACGACACCTGCGCGGCTCACACGACCACACCAGACGTCAGGCGTCACCTACGCGTGCATTGCTGCCCTCGGCACCTTCACGACATTCAAGCCTCGCGGCCTCTGGCCGTTCGTCTGATAGTTGCACTCGGTGGCCCACCCGGTCCAATGCTGGAGTCACGGAAATCGATGGTGCCTTCGAAAATGGCGTGCACGAAGAAGGCCTCCTTGCCTGCCTCGAAAGCGCAAAATTCGGCCTCTCCATCGAACTTCGCGCTGATGAAGCCTGCCTCCCCGTGAACAAAAGCGTCGTTGAATGCTACGTCGCCCCCAAAGTGGGCGCCGGTGTGGAATTCGGCATTTCCGTCGAAAATTACCTTGCGGAAGAGAGTCTCTCCCTCAAAAACAGCCTCATCGAAAGAGTCCTGTGCACTGAAGCGTGCTCGGTCGGCCTGCCAGTCGTAGAGCACCGCTCGCCGCAGGTCCAGCGTGCAACCGGTCCATGTCCCCGCCTCGACCGGCACCTTGGTCGGTGTCTCGGACGCATCCTCAAGGTTGTGGTCGAGTCGGATCACAACTTCGCGCTGGATAGTACGACGCACCTCTATCTCAGCGCGAAGCGATGTTGCTTCCTCTGTAGTTGAGCCAGCTTCTTCGACTGCTCCCGGCGGCATGCGCAGGTAGGCGCAAAGCACGTCGACGCACGTCTGCCGCTGCTCAGGCCACTCGTCCGCAAGCCGGCTCAATGCGTAGACGCCAGCAACTCTCTGCGCTGAGCTACTTGCGCCAAGCTGAGCTGTCGCCGACTCGAACCGCCGAGAAAGCTCCACGGCCTCGGCGCTGTGAGCGTCCACCTCCGTAATGCGTTGCCGCCGGTAGGCGTAGACACCAGCGAGAACGACCGCAATCAAGCCCAAGAGGGTACCCGCCGCTGGCACAACCTCGAAGACATCAACCTCGGCCGGAAGATCAAGGCGGCCCCCTGGCGTGGCGAGGCCGACTAGTGTCGCGAATGCCAGAAACGCTAGGACGAGTGTGACCGCAACAGAGATGAGCGCGACGGTGATTATGTTGCTTCGGGGCAGCGCTGGGGCCCTAGCGGCCGAAGTCGCTGCGGGCTTGAATCGATCCCGAAGATGGGTCCGCATACCAGCAGTGTTTCACTCCTCAACGCTCGGGAACGCTGTGCGCCTTGGTTCGCCCGAGGCGGGTCATGCCTGGTGCTCCCTGACAATCGCCGCCGCTGGCACGTCCGTCGTGTGGAGCTCAGCAGACCCGAGTCGAGACACAGACGCGGCTGACTAACGGAGCGTGGCGACAGACGAGGCACCAGTCTCGCAGGAGGCGAGTACGAATCGAGACTGGCGCCGAGAGGGATTCGCCAAAGCGTCAGGAGTCGCCCTGCTCATGATCGCCGTCACCGCCAGTGGCCGTCGCTTCGCCGCCGCTCGCGACCTCAGCCTCGTGGCCGCGGCGCGCTCGCACGCGCTCTAGGCCGGTCAACGCGCACTCGATTCTCGCCTCGAGATCGTCGGCGTCAACTGGTCCATCGAAGTACTGATTAGTCACGTGTCGCTCCAGCAGTTCCGGCTGCTCCGGGAGGCGGTCGAGGACGCGGTCAAGCCCGAGCATGTCCTCGATGGTCCCTTCCGAAAAGTCGCCCATAGAAGTCCAGGTGTCCTCACCGTTGCTAGCTTGCCCAAGCGGTATAAGCAGTCCGAGAATCTCACGCAGTTCCCACACGCCCGAGTCGATCGCCTCCCAGAGCAAGCCGCGGGTCTCCCCAGGTTGAGCGAGATGGAAGTGGCTGTACAGAAGCGACAACAGTCTTGGGTGTGATCGAGCGGGCTCTCCGGCGAGCGTCCGAATGGCTGTCGAGAGGGCGTTAGCTACAGCTGGCTTCGCCCTTTCGGCCCACGGGTGCGGAGTGTCGGAGTCCCTCAAGGCGACCCGCGTTATGTCGGCCGCCAGCGCTAGAGACGCCGAGTCGGATTGGGCCAACGATTCGACAAGATCGCTCGCCGCCGATACTTCGGTCTGGTCAAGCACGTCAACTGAGAGACTGATGATGCTGAAGTCTGGAGACAGCCCGAAGGGGCCGCTTTTCTGGTCCATCGCTGAGAAGTAGAGGCTGGCGAGGAGACGCAGGGTGCTCGACGCTCGCAACGGCGACGCTCGGTGCTCTCTTCGCAATTTGCTCAAAGCGGGCGAAGCATCCGCGCGCATTCGCTGTACTAGTTCCTTGGTGGCGGGACCCAGCCTTCCATCTCGGAGCTCCTCAGCAGCCGTTCTGACGGTCGACTCAGCCAGATCCGATTCCGGGACCCCGACCTGGACGTACCGGTCGAAGTGTTCCGACGTGCCGACTCCCATCCTCTGCTTGACGTCCTCCTGATAGGACGACCCAACGTACTGAGTGCCTTCCTTGGCGCCGCGGATGTAGAGGAAGAGGTGTGCCAGGAGGTCCTCGATGGCAGCCGGGTGCCGCGGCTCAGCATCGGCGATTTGCTGCTTCCAACGCGCCAATCGGTCCTGCGGCGATTCCTTGTGTGCCTTGAGACTCCAAGCGGAGGGCTGCTGAAGAATCTCAGCGCGTTTTTCGAGGATGACGTCCAGAAGAGGCCGCTCGAAGACACGAAGGAACGTCATGGCGACGAAGTCCGAGAAGTCAACCTCTCCTGAAACGTCGGGCCAGGTCGCATCGACCTGAGTGAACAGCCGCTTGACTGACCGCGGCTGATCTAAGTAGACCGACAAGCAGTCCCGCCACATCCGCTGCATCCGCCGGTTAGTACCGGCCGTGAGCGTGATGCCTCTCCTTGCACAGATCTCATCGATGGCGGCTTGGGCCAATGCGGCCTGCTGCTCTGGCAGCATAGGAGGGACCTCAAGACGGACCTGGATAATTTTCTCCAGGTACTGTTGAGCGCGGCCGGAGCCCCGCCCAGCCAGGTCAGTTGATTCCAGAAGATCTGTCAGGGTCGCCTCGTCGTAAGCAAGCAAGTAGTACACGTTCGGCAGGCGACCGAGGAGTCGCACGAGTTTGAAGGTGTACAGCAACTCGTCTGGCGCCAGGCGGTCCAGGTCATCGAGTACCATCAATACTGGGTGGTCGATCCTGCTAAGCCCCTCCGCGGCGGACTCCCGCAGTTTGGCCGGACTTCGGTCTCCGGTGATTACAGCCCCAACAGCGCCTATCGCTCCCGATCCGTCGACGCCCGCTACACCGCCGGCCGCGCCGAGTGGCGCTGCCTTAGAAACCCACTCGCCCACAACCGCGCGCCATTCCTTGCCAAGAACATCCTCGGGGACGGCGTCCCGCAATGAAGCAAAGAAGCCAGCAGCGGAACCCGCGAAGTCAGAGTAGGCCCATGGGTTGTGATACCCGATGTACCAGTTGCTGGTGAACAGCTCAGTCTCGATTTGGCCGAGTAAACTGGACTTCCCCGATCCCCACGGACCGACGAGACCGACTACAGCGCTCTCGGTCTCTTCGGCAAGGTCGCGAATGGCACGCGCCAACTGGGTCGCCAGTCGCTTTCGATTCAGTACGTCACGTTCCAGGCCGTCTGCGTCGTCAGCGTAAAGTGACTGTGTCTTGCGCTGGAGAACCCGAGGTGTGCGTACCCTGTCCGCCCGTTTCGAACTGAAGATCACGCTACCTCCTTCGGCAGGGCGGTCTGCTTGATCTCGTTCAGTGTCTTGACGATGACCTCGACGTCGGAGTCTGGGAAGATGTAATCAGGACCGGTGGGGGCGCGGTCCGTGTACGGCGACTCGAAGAGCCGAGCAGGTTCCATGACGCCGTTCTTCGTCAACTCGTCGACGATGAGGTTCACGAAGCGGACCTGCTCGGCCGAGAAGCTGGTGCCGTTCAGGTAGCGCTCGAACGCCTCGGTGGCTGCCGCGCGGTCGAGGCCGACCAGGCCACGTACGAAGACTCCCAGGCCGCCCCCCTGCTGGGTTACCCAGGCGATGTCAACAGCCTGACCGCCGGAGGCAACAAGCATGTTCTCCAGCTCCGTCAGATCCTCGGGTGTGAGCTGCTTGTTTCGGCGCAGGCGCTGCAGGGCGAGGTTGTCGAGGTGGTCGCGGAGGTAGGCCTCAGCCTTCGAGCGGAAGCGCTCGAAGTTGGTGCCGGGCGTTACGCGGGGCAGTACGACCTCGATTCCTTCGGCAAGCGTGTCCTCGAAGTCGGTGTAGATCGGGTTGCGGGCCGTCTTCTCGATGAAGCTGGCGAGACTACGGATGCGGAGTCGCGCGACCTCCAGCATTGGCAAAGTGACGTCGATCCACCAGTCGTCCCCGGCAACCGACTCCAGCAGGACGGCCTGCTCGGCGATACTCGGGATCGTGGTCTTGCCTAGCAGTGACGCCGCGATCTCTTGCACAGTCTCCCGCAGCCGCTCGGCTAACACGGCGTCGCCGTCGAGCTGGGCGAGCTGGCGGCGCAGGATGAGCAGGTCGAAGCGCTTGGCATCCTCATCGTCGTCGCGGACCGAGGATGGCAAACCAGCGAGCGTTAGCGGCGCCTCCAAGTCCTCCGTACCGAGGTTGCTCCAAGCGTCGGCAGACGCGTACATCTCGACGGCGCGACGGTGGGGCCGGACGACGAAGTTGTCAAGGTTCATGCCGGCCACGAACTCGCGCAACGTCTCCACCGTCGACGACCTAAGGTCGGGTTCGTCACCGGCAAGCGCGGTGACAAGCCCGAGCCGCGCTTCGAAGAGGCGCTGGGTGAGTGACTTCTGAACCTGACCCTGCGAGCCGGGCAGGTCCTGGCTGAAGTACTCAAGGTTGCCGCAAAAGTCGAAGACGAGGAAGTCCTCCTTGTCCTCGCTCGGGCCGAACAGGTCGGGACACAGGCGAGTGCCGCGGCCGATCATCTGCCAGAACTTCGACTTCGAGCGCACCAGCTTGAAGAACACGAGGTTGACGACCTCGGGCACGTCGATACCGGTGTCGAGCATGTCGACGCTGATCGCGATATGCGGCGCCTTGTCCTTGATCGAAAAGTCGTCAATCAGGGACTGTGCGTACGGCGTGCCGTGGGTGATCACGCGGGCGAAGTGGCCGGCGAGCTCGGGGTAGGCGAGGTTCCAGCGCTTCTCGATGAACTCGGCGTGCTTCTGGCTCTTGGCGAAAATGATCGTCTTGCCCAGCCGGTCGCCGCCCGCCACCTTGTAGCCCTGCATCACCAAGGTCTCGAGCACCTTGTCGACAGTGTCCTCGTTGAAGAGGAACCGGTTGATCTCCTCGGCTCCGACCTCGTCGGGAGGTCCGTTCTCGCCCCAGTCCAGCGCATCCCACTGATCCTTCTCCTCCTCGGTGAGGTCGTCGTACTTGATGCCCGCGCGCAGAAACTGAGTGCCCACGCTGATGCCCTTCGGGGGCACGAGATAGCCGGCACCGACAGCCTCGTCCAGCGAGTAGTTGTCGGTGGGGACGCCGTCCTCGAGGTGGAACAGCCTGTAGGTGTTGTGGTCGACCTCGTCCTTCGGGGTCGCGGTCAGGCCGACGAGCAGGGCGTCGAAGTAGTCGAAGATCGCGCCGTACTTGGCGTAGACCGAGCGGTGGGCCTCGTCGATGACGATGAGGTCGAAGTAGCCGGGACCGAACCGACGCAGGCCGCCGTCGACCTCGTTGATCAGGTTCACCATCGTCGGGTACGTCGAGACGTAGACGCGACCCTCGACGGCCTTCTCCGTCACGAGGTTCACGGTCGTCGAGCCGGGCAGGTGCTCCTTAAACGCGTTCGCGGCCTGGTTGACCAACGCCGTGCGGTCGGCGAGGAAGAGGACTCGCTTGACCCAGTTCGCCTTCTGCAGCAGGTCGACAAGGGCGATGACGGTGCGGGTCTTGCCCGAGCCTGTCGCCATCACCAGTAGGGCCTCGCGCTGCTTGCGGTCGAACGCATGGCTGACTGCCTTGATAGCCAGTACCTGGTAGGGGCGACCGGCGATGTCGGTGTTCACCGGAGCGCTCGACATAGCCTGCTTGGTCCGGCGGCGCTGGATCAGCAGCTCGAGCTCGTCGCGGGTGTAGAAGCCCTGGGTCTCGCGGGGCGGGTAGCCGCCCGCGTCGTCCCAAATCCGGTGCTCGTAACCGTTGGTGTAGAAAATCACCGGCCGCCGCCCGAACTGCTTCTCGAGACAGTCGGCGTACAGCTTGGCCTGCTGCTGGCCCACCTCCGGCGACTTCGCCGTGCGCTTGGCCTCCACCACGGCCAGCGGCAAGCCGTCGGCGCCCCACAGTACGTAGTCGACGAACCCCTTGCCCTCGGCGTTCGGCATGCCAGCGACCTCGTACTCGCGGTCGCGCCCATCGGCGAGCTCCCAGCCAGCCTCGTGGAGCAGTACGTCGATGAATAGGTCGCGGGCCACGGCCTCGTCGTAGTCGCGGGTGTCCGGCGCGGTCGCCGCCTGCGCCGCGGCGATCTGCGCTTTCAGTTGCGCGATCTCGGCCTCGTGCTGAGCGAGACGGTCGTCCTTCTCCGCGAGCTCACGGGCGTGGGCCTCGTCCTGCGCCTTGAACTTCGCGGCCAACCGAGCGACCTCGTCGCGCGACAGCGGCGCTGCTTGAGCGGCGCGCGCGGGGTCGAACTGCGCCTGCAACGGCACCGCGCCGGGGGACGGTGAGTGGTGGTACGACGTCCACACCACCACGTTGAACAACTCGCGCAGCACCGCGAGCGACACATCGGGGCGGATCTGACGGTTCTCGTGGACAGCGGTGTTGGCGATGCGACGGATCGCGGTCAGCTTCTGCGCGATGCCCTGCGGCACCTTCGCCTTGAACGCGGGGTCACCGATCTTGGCGGCGAGGTCGTCGCGGTACGGCGTCCGCAGGGACAGGACGTCGTAGAGGTAGCCGACGAGCTCCTCGACGACGCGACGGCTATAGAAGCACGCAGAACGAGGATCGGACGACAAGTACGACTCAGCCCGGACGCAGTCCTCATGCACGGACGGCAGCGTCTGGCGGACGAAGTCGAAGTTTCCCATCGCAGTCGTCTACTCGCTATCGTCGATGTTGAAGTGGTCGGCCAATCGGCCGAGGGTGAACTCCTGGCGCAGTTTGCAAGCACTGTGCTGACTAGCGAACAACCCCTTTTCCCAGAAGGCGGCGGCCTCGGGACGGGCGTCGAGCCACTCCACGGGTACGACCCACTCGGCCGTGTCGGCGTCGGCGTTGTCGAAGTGTGGTTGCGGTGTGCCGGCGAGGTCCTGCTCGGACAGCTTCACCCAGCCCTCGCCGACCTTGACCTTGGCGTCCGTCCACCGGCGCGCTGGGGCGAGGGTCTTGCCGACGGCCACGTAACCGGTGCCGGGGAGGTTCACCCATACGCGTGCGCCTTCGGGCAGTGACCTCATCGTCTGGGAGTAGAACTTCCCGCCCCCGGCCGCGATGAACTTGAACCGGTGTGCGTCTTCCCAGTTCCGGTTTCCACCGTAGGACACGTACCAGTCCAGTCCGTTCCAGGCGGCACGCTTGCCCTTCCTGGCCGCCGACGGCGCTGCTGGAGCGCCTTCCTCGGACAAGCCGAGCCACGAACGGGCGAGATAACGACGGCCGTCGTCTTCGAGATAGGAGAAGAAGACCGCGTTGACGGGAACTCCAAAGTCACGCAGATAGTTGACGATGCGCTCCGAGCTTGCGTCGAGCTCGGCAGCCACAATGGTGAGGCTGAGGTCGCCATTCAGCTCGTCGGGCGGGGCGCTGCCGAAGACGTCCTCGAACGCAGCCTCGAAGGGCTGGTCAAGGTGCTTCGTTGCGATGTCGATGATTTCGTCCCGTGACAGCGTCGAGGCCCACGACCCGTAGTCGAGAACCTGGGCGACAACCTCGCGTGGAGTCTTGTCGCGCTTGAGCTCCAGCAAGTTAAGGTTGCCCTCGGCGTCGATCGCCAGTAGGTCGAGACGTGGACCGTAGGGCGTGATGACCTCGCTCCCGATGACCAGCAGGCGTTCGCCGAGTAGGGACGGGTCGCGTTTGAGGAACTCATGCAGGTCCTTCTCTGCCGGGAGCACCGAGGTCGTCAGTGGCTTCGGCGCGGCACCGTCGATGCGCCACATCCTCATCTCAACAGGCATGGGTTACAACTCCCCTCGGAACGCGCGGGACTGGAGGGAGGCGAAGAGCTCTTCGTAGGCGGCGGCGGAGCGCCACTCGTCCCTGAGCCTTGCATTGATCTCTTCTGCGATCGTCACGAACGCGCGCTGTTGTGCCAGCCCGACCCACTTGACTCTGAGCTCTCGCTGGGCCGTGATCGGAACCTGATTCCGCGTTGTTTGTGCCATGTTGCTCGTCAGTTGACGTTGGAAGAACGACGACCGTAGGGAAGCTGCGAGGAACCTCGGGTCCAGGAGAGCCGGGTTAGAACGAAACGACGTCAAGGACGTGCCAATGAGGGCTTCGCCGAACTGGCCTTCATATACGGCGACCTTCCCGACCGATGCATTGTGGGAGAGCAATACATCGTTTCGCCGAATCCATCCGACGCGAAGCTGGCGAGCCTTTGTCTCATTGAGGTGGTCGACCGCTTCAGTGATGAACGTTCCGTCATCACGAACGGCTTTGGCGGTGAGGAAAGGAACGCCGGAAGGAACGAACTCCTCCGCCCGCGGGTACACGCTGCCGTGGTTGCCGTCCTTGTGGACCGTCAAGGCTCCTTCCCTCAAAAGCGTCGCGATTGTGACCTCTGTTGCTTCGCGTGTATGGCGATCGTGTTGAGACTCGATCAACTCCAGGTACAACCGCCGACCACCTTGTCGCCGGGCCCGGAGGGTGTCGGCGTGGTCGAGAATCGAGCCGATGCGGTGCTGCTCGGGGAGCGGCGGGAGCGGAATATCGAGGCCCAGAAAGGCGGCTTCCTTCACGCGGTTCTGCCCTGATGCACCCGCGCTGACACGCTCGAGGGCAGCCAGAAAGGAGGGCGTCTGAACGTATCGGTTGAGGTAGCGCGCGTCCAGCCTGGCGGAATCCACGTCGAAGAGCGGGAACTCGTTGGTGACGACGACGCCATCGAGTTCGACTGGGACGAGGGCCATCGCGCCTCGTCGCGCCCAGATACGCGAGAATACGAATTGACCCGCCCGCCCGCGGTTGCCAGTGAATGGCTTGGGTGCCTTGCCGTCGCCAACAGTCCGCTGCACGGCGCCCTTGCCGTGGAGCTTGACCGAGATCAGTCGTGCGGTTGCGGGGTCTTCGACGCGGACGGGATCCTTGCTTGGTCGGAGGACCTCGCCCAAGGCGGTCACGGGAGCATCGCCTTCAGCTCGGCGAGGCCCGTGGTGATCTCGTCTTCGAGAGTTTCGATGTCGGCGATGATGTCGAGCGGGGCGCGGTGCTCAATCTCGTTGTGAACGATCTCCTTGTAGCGGTTCAATGAGAGGTCGTAGCCCTGGGCGACGATGTCAGCCTTGGGGACGAGGAAGGACTGCTCGGTGCGGGCCCGGCCCCTCTCTGGCGAGTCTGGTTTCGACAAGCTCAACCAACGACTCGCGACGTCGGGGAGGTCGTTGGCCCCGATCGGGTTGCGCTTGTCGTCGAGGCTGAACCCATCGGCGCGGACGTCGTAGAACCAGACGTTGTCGGTGCCGCCGGAGTTGGTCTTGGTGAAAAACAGGATCGCAGTCGAGACGCCAGCGTAGGGGCGGAACACACCCGACGGGAGTTTCACGACGGCGTCGAGCTTCTGGTCCTCGACGAGCGTCTTGCGCAGTGCCTTGTGCGCCCTGCTCGATCCGAACAGAACGCCGTCCGGGACGATGACGGCCGCGCGGCCCCCGGGCTTGAGCAGCTTCAGGAATAGTGCCAAGAAGAGCAGCTCGGTCTTCTTGGTCTTGACGATGCGCTGGAGGTCCTTGGCGGTGGCCTCGTAGTCCAGCGATCCGGCGAAGGGCGGGTTGGCGAGGATGAGCGTGTACTTGTCGGCGTCTCCCGCAGCGCCTTCGGAGAGAGAGTCGCGGTAGCGGATGTCGGGTGACTCGATGCCGTGCAGGAGCATGTTCATGCTGCCGATCCGGAGCATCGTGGAGTCGAAGTCGTAGCCGTGGAACATCGAGGCGTGGAAGTGCTTGCGCTGCGCCGAGTCGAGCAGCGCGTCGGCGTGGGTGTCGCGAACGAACTCGCTGGCGGCGATGAGGAAGCCGGCTGTCCCGCACGCCGGGTCGCAGATCTCGTCGCGCGGCTGAGGTGCGGTCATCTTCACCATCAGTTCGATGATGTGGCGCGGGGTGCGGAACTGGCCGTTGACACCCGCGGAGGCAATCTTGGAGAGCAGGTACTCGTACAAGTCGCCGTTGGTGTCGCGATCGGCCATCGGGATGTCGTCGAGCATGTCGACGACCTTGGACAGCAACGCCGGAGTCGGGATGGTGAAGCGCGCGTCTTTCATGTGCTCGCTGTAGGTAGTGCCGTCACCCATGTCCCGCAGGAACGGGAAGACCTCGTCGGCGATGGTCTTGTGCATGACGTCGGGGGCGGCGTTCTTTAACTGGCTCCAGCGCAGGTGGGCCTGGCCGGGCAGGAACATCGGGTTCTCGACCGGCGCCTTCGTGACCCGCGCCTTTCTCTCGGTCAGGGTCTGCATGTCGTCGAGGCGGCGGATGAACAGCAGGTAGGTGACCTGCTCAATGACCTCGAGCGGATTGCTGATGCCGCCAGACCAGAAGGCGTCCCAGACGCGGTCGATCTTGCTCTTCAACTCGCCAGTGATCACGCACGAGACTCTAGGCGTGGCGGAGCTGCTCAGGGCGGACATGGGTGACATCGCTGCCAGATCTGTGGGCGTACCTCCTGAGCGGCCGGATGGCATCCCGCCCGTGCCGATGACCCGTTTACCTGGACGTGCTGCCCGAGGCGCGAGTGACCGGCAGTCCGCGGACCGTGGACGGGCCGGCGAACAGCAACCCGCATCGGGACGACCCATTTGGCCCTAGCGCAGAGTCGTGAAGACGAGCCCTGCGACGACCGCGCCCACAACGGCGCCTGCGGCTACTTGAGCGACCGTGTGATCCCTCAGAACCACACGCGCCCAGCCCGTGGCCACCACCAGCGGCCAGGCCAGCGCGCTTACCCATCCCAGCGTCAGCGTGAGGATGACGACCGTGCCCGCCGCGACGCCGGTGTGGATCGAAATCTGCCAGACGGCCGTGATGGCCACCGTGATGACTAAGCCGGTCAGCATGGCCACCACCAGCGCTGAGAGATCGCCTGGAGCGTCCTCGAGCAGCACGAGGAGGCCGAATCCGACGATCACCGACACGACACCGAAGCCGAGCGGCAGGAACCGCTGGGTTCGCTGCCTCACGTGCCGGTCGCCGATCCGGCCGCCCCGCACGGCCAGCAGCAGGAACGCATATGGGATGACGCCCGTGAACAGCGCGGCCAGGCAGCCGTAGGCGAAGCCGGTCAGCCCGCCCGCCCGGGCGCCCACGATCGGCGGCAGGACGATGGCGAGGTGCGCCGGGGAGAACACCTCGGTCAGCACGCGGGCGGCGCGCTGCTGACGGGTCACCGGTCCCGCCTCGACAACGCTCACGTCGTCGAGTGTCCCGTCACCGAGGCGACCGGCTCAGCCATGACGGCGGCGACAACCGGTCGAGCGGCACGGCGCGCCGCGTCGACAGCCCTCAAGCGGTGCACCTCCTGCATGGGCGTGCGGTCCTTCGAGGCACGACATTGCCGTGGTGACGCGGGGGCGGCGCCGGTCGCGCGAGCAGCCATAGCCAACTCGAGAAGTGCTCGCTCCTCAACGGACGAGCGCATGCGTGCCGGTACGTCTCGCGCGACGTGGCGCCTGACTGCAGCCACCTGAGCAGGGGTCACGTACTGATCGAGCACGAGCAGCCCGTCGAGGATCTCCATCAGCCGACGGAAGAGCAGCAGCTCCGCCTCATGCCATCCGGTCAGAGGGCGAGAGCCAGCGCGTGTCGCTTCCTCAGCCAACACGCGCTCGAGGGACACCTCCGTGGCGGCGGTCGTGACCTCTACCCAAAGCCGGCGCAGGCGCGCGTACTGGTAGGCCGCATGCACCTGTCGCAGCGGCCGGCGTTCGACCAAGGCGGGCCACATCACGCCAGCAACGATGCCGACGATCGAGAGGGCCAAGAGCGCAGGAGTCACTACTCGCTCGGAGCCGGCGAGCGCCTGCTCCGGGGTACCGGCAAGCCGGGCAGCCACGTACAGCACCTTGAGTGCGACGTAGATGAGCCCGGCCGCCACGCCTACCGTTACGAGCGACATGCCCGTCCGCAATCCCCCCGGTGGCGTGGTGCGGCGGTACCACCAGGCCAGGCGACCAATGCTGGCCAAGGAGAGACCCAACGCGCCGAGGAACACCATCCAGTAGGCACCGATGACGGGCTCGTCGCCGTAGGCCGCGGTGAAGTTGGCAACCTCCCGGTCGGCTGGACTGAGCACGAACAGCGCGACCAGCAGGAGGACGACCAGACCCGCGACCGACCGCCGCGCTGCACGCCCCTTCCGTGCCTGGGGCAGGTCCTTCGTCAGGCCCCCCACGACCTCGTAGGACTGCCACGCAGCCGCGATGACGAAGGCGTGCTTGAGCAGTTGGCTCACGTTCGCCGGCGCAGGTTCGACGTCGACTTCGGCAGCCACCGCCGGCACGTTGAGCGTGCTTGCAATCGCGCAGAAAAGCAGTGCCCACCACAGAGGACGTTGGGAGGGGTCGCTCAGCCGTCGGGTGCGCGCCCCGACCGCGACCCAGAGGAGCAGTGCAGGGGCGACGACGAGGACACTCACCGGCTGGGCCCGAAGAGCTGGTGGGCCCGGCCGACCTCGGCGCCATGGTCGCCACGAGGCGGCGCCCACGCGCGGCGGCCGAGCAGCAGCCAGGCGAAGACCTCCGCCTCCTGCTCCTGGGCCGTCGTGTACGACGTGCGCCCGAGGACTCGGTCGACGACGGACGGGTCGAGGCTGGGGAACAGGCGCGCGCGGTAGGCCCTCACCAGCTCCGGATCCGGCTCGTGGTCCGCGAGCAGGTGGCCGATCTCGTGCGCGACGATGTTGTCGCGCTGAGCGCCGGTCGTCGTCTCCTCGACGAAGACGACGTCGGCGTCCGGCAGCGGGACCCATAGACCGCACGGTGCTCCTGCCACAGCGAAGCGGTATGGCACGAGGAGAAGCGGACGTCCCCGGGCGGTGATGAGCCGCTCGATAAAGACGTCGAGGTCGAACGGGTCGGGGACGTCGAGGTCCACAAGACGGCGCTCGCAGCGCGCGCGTAGGTCAGCGTCGGCAGAGAAACGCGCCGCGCGGCCGCGGGCGATACGACTGACGATCGACATGCTCACCGCCCCTTGCGGACCGGTTGACCTTCGTGACAGTGGCTTACACCCGGATTGTCACATGTCGTCGGTCGGCTCGTCAGTGGCCTGTGGACGACCACCGCCCCGCCGCCGCGACTCCCCTTCGAGGCGTCGCGCGCCGTCGATCACGTCGCGGACGAGACCGAGGCTTTCCGGCGACAGGCCCGCAGCGCGCAGGGCCACCGACCTAACGCCGGCGTCGCGCATAGCGGTGAGCAGCGCGAGCTCGGCGTCGATGCGCTCGGCCGCGGCGTCGTCGAAGAAGTACGCCGTCTCGACCCCGAAGTACCGGGCGAGCGCCTGCAGGTGCTTGAGCGTCGGGTTGTCCTTCAGCCCGGTGCGGAGCTGCCAGATGTACGACGGGGAGATGGTCGGTCCGCCCTGCTCCGCGATGGCCGCCGCCACCTCCCGGTAGGTGGGCTCGTCTGCCCCACGCGCGCGGACGCTGGCGAAGAGGTGGTCGAGCTTGGACGCCAGGGAGCGGGGCTCCGGGCTGTCGGCCATGCCTCGCTCCTCTCGGCGGTCTGCGACGTCAGCAAGTATCGCCGCTCAGGTGTCTCTCTGTGATCAACGTAGAGGTGCCGACGGCGTGCCGAGCGCGGGTCAGACCACCACACCGAGCGATCGCAGGAACGGCGCCGGGTCGACGAACTCCCCGCCACGTTGGACCTCGAAGTGCAGGTGGCAGCCGGTGCTCATGCCGTTGCTGCCGATGCGACCGATCGCGGTCCCGCCGGCGACGGGCGTGCCGACAGTGACGAGGACGTCCTCGTTCCACATGTGGGCGTAGCGGGTGAGGACCCCGCCGCCGTGGTCGATGACGACGAGCGTGCCGTAGCTGGACGCCGGGCCGGCGCGCACGACGAGCCCTGGTCCGGCGGCGTAGATCGGCGTCCCGCAGGGCCCGGCGATGTCCATGCCGGAGTGGAGCTTGCGCACGCCGGTGATCGGGTGGATGCGGTAGCCGAAGGGGCTGCTGAGCCGACCGGCCGCCGGCCTGACCCAGCCCTCCGTCGTGATGTCGCCCGGCGGCGCAGGTTGGCAGCCGCTCAACGCGACGTCCCCGGTGAGGGCACTCACCACCTCGACGGCGGCGGGCCAGTAGCGCTCGTAGTGGTAGGGGTCGGCGTTCCGCTGGGTGCGGTGGGCGGCGATCGTCGGCGGCAGCGACTCCCAGCCGTCGACGGCGAGCAGGGCGCGGTAGAAGTTCGTGCTCGAGATGAGCGGGTCCATCCGGTCCGCGTAGCTGCCCCACGCGCCGTTGTCCCGTTGCTGGAACAGACCGCGGCTGTCGGGCCCGACCGCGTCGCCGTAGTCGAGGACGCGCAGACCGGACTCCCCCATCGCCGTCATGACGGCGATGAGCTGCCCCCGTGCGGGGACGCCGAGCGCACCTCCGGCGGTCAGGACGGCGGCGGCGTTGCCCAATTGCTCGGGGCCGTAACCCGCGACACTCTCAAGCGGAGCTCCGCTCGGATCGAGCACCACCGGAATGCCGCAGGCCGCCGTGGGTGGCGGGGGAACCAGCGCCACGCCACCGACGCCTCCTGCGAAGGCGAGCGTGAGGCCCAGCAGCAGCCCGACGAGGCCCCTCACGGCTGGGCCGCGTCGGTCACGGGCGGCACGAAGCGCTCGACGAGCCACGGCTCGCCCGCTCCGGCGCGCGACATGAGCAGCGTGTAGACGCCGACGTCCGTGCCGACGTCGACCTCGACGACGAACACGCTCGGCGGCTCCTCGGCCGAGAGCACGCCGTAACGCACCAGGCCGATCGGGACGTTGGTCGGGTCCGTCGCGGCGTAGGCCGCCTGCGCGGACGGCGACAGGAGCGGAGCGAGACCACCCCACCACTCGTCCGCATCGGCGTCCGCGCCGTAGGCGGTGACTGCGCTGATGGCCGCTCGGACCGCTGCGTCGCCCGTGGCCGCGTCCCAGGTCGGGACCGCCATCGGTGACGACTCAAGGTCGACGTGCGCGTCAGGGCCGGCATGGTCGTGGCCGTTGGCCGGGTAGTCGTCAAGGCGACCGACGTCGCTCGCCACCGCCCGCGCCACAGCGGTAGCGGACGCTGGCGTCTCCATCGCGACGGTCGTGGGGTCCGCCGGCCCGCAGGCCGAGAGCGGCAACGCGACGAGGGCGACAGCAAGGACGCGCCAGCCGACGGGGCCCGTCGAGACGGTCACGCCTCGGCCCCGTGCCGGTTGTGCCGTAGCTCGAGGTGGTCGCACACCTCGTCACGAAGGATCACCCATGTGGACCCAACCTTGTAGGCAGGGATCTCGCCGTCGCGGAGCCAGCGGTAGACCGTCGGCTCGCGCACGCCGAGGAGCTCCGCGACCTGCGGCACCGAGAGCCGGCGGGGCAGGTCCCCCAGTAGCTCGTGGATATGGCGCGCCATCCGTTGTGCTCCTCACCGCGGTCCACCGCAGAAGACAATGAGCTCTGCCTGTAGACTGTGGTGTACAGAACGGCGTAGCGTCCAGCCCTGTCGTCAGATGTGAACGGACGACTTCCGACAGCACCGGCAGGAAGGAACAGCCGTGAACGGTCTGCTCAACGTCCCGCTCGCCCCGGTCCCCACACCGGGGGCTCCGCCCGGGTCGGCGCAGTTCCTCACGATCCTCAACTGGGTGTCGTGGGGTGCGCTCGTGATCTGCGTGGCGGGGGTCATCTTCGCCGGCATCGCGATGATCATCTCGAGTCGCCGGGGCGAGGGCGGTGAGCACATCGGCAAGCTCGGCACCGTCCTCGCCGGCTGTGTCGTGGTGGGCGCGGCGTCCGGCTTCGTGACCGCCCTCGTCTGAGGCGCCGGGCAAGGGGGACGGGGGATCTGATGACGGACACGAACGACGAGGCGGCCGGCTCGCCGCGACGCCGCGGCTTCGTCGTAGCGGCGGTCTTCGTCGCCGCGCTGCTGGTCGCGGCCGTCGTGGCGCTGGTCCTGCCGACTGCTGACCCGGGCCAGCGACAGCCGACGGCGGAGGAGCCACCGGTCGCCGGGGCGTCCGCGATGGACACCGAACAAGACACGACCGACGCCGCCGAGTGCGACCTGCCCGCCTCGGACCAGGCCGTGCCGCGGACCACCCCGACGGACACGGAGTGGGAGCTCGTCGGACGTGTGGTCGCCCCGACCGCGCCGGAGGTCCACGGCCCGGCGCTCACCGAGCCGGTCAGGTCGTGCTTCGCTCGCACGCCGATTGGCGCGCTGTACGCGGCAGTGAACGCCCTGGCGGCGACGACGCTCCCCGACGGCGGCCGGGTGCTCGCCGAGGATCTCGCCGCCGAGGGCCCGGGCCGCGACGTGGCCCTCGACAACCTCTCAGATGCGCCCCCGATGCCGGCGACCTCGGGGGCGCCGTTCCAGCTGGCCGGCTTCTCGTTCCTGTCGTGGACCGAGGACGAGACCGTCATCGACCTCGCCGTCCTCGGCGTCGCCGATCAGCAGGGCGTGTACGCCCACGCACCGATGACCCTCCGCTGGGAACGCGGCGACTGGCGGCTGGTCTACAGCCGCGCGGGCGCTCCCTTCCCCCGCGTGCAGGCGTTGCCCGGACTCGCGGGCTACGTGCCGTGGAGCGGCACGTGACGACGCCCGCGGCTCCGCAGTGCGAGGTCTGGCAGGTCGACTGCCAGCTGCAGGAGGTCGCAGCCGAGGTGCTGACGGACACGCTGGCTCGGCTGGCCGTGGCGGTCGGTGACGCCGTCGGGGCCGTCCTGACGTCGCTGTCGACGCTGTGGGTGGACATCGGGACGCCCAACCTCACGACGTCGGGCAACAACCCGTCCGACGCCGTCGCCTTCATCCAGGGGTCGCTGTGGTGGTACATGGCCACCGCGGCAGTCCTGTCGGTCACCGTGGGCGGTGCCCGCATGGCGTGGGAGCGCCGAGCAGAGCCAGGTCGAGACGTCCTCCGCTCCCTCATGACGCTCGCCGTCGTGTCCGGGTCCGGCCTTGCCGTCATCGCCCTGGCCGTGCAGGCGGCGGACGCCTTCGCAGAGTGGATCATCGACCGCTCGACGGTCGGCACCGACTTCGGCGAGAACCTCGGCGCCCTGCTCCTGACGCCGCTCATCACGCCGACCGCGGTGGGCGACGGCCTCCCCGCGCTCCTCGTGATCGTGCTCGGCGTCGCGGGGATCGTGACCTCGTGCGTCCAGATCATCCTCATGATCGTCAGGTCGGGGATGCTCGTGATCCTCGCCGGGATCTTCCCGCTGTCGGCCGCCTTCACGACCACCGAGACGGGACGCACGTGGTTCCGTCGGTGCTGCGCGTGGCTGCTGGCCTTCATCCTCTACAAGCCGGCCGCCGCCATCGTGTACGCAACGGCCTTCCGCTTGTCCGGCGCCGACCTGTTCGGCGACGAGGCAGGCGCGGGCATGCTCGACGTACTCGTCGGCGTCACGATGATGGTGCTCGCCATCCTCGCGCTGCCGGCTCTCATGCGGTTCGTCACGCCCGCCGTCGGCATCATGG
The DNA here is from genome assembly GCF_037153975.1 of Aquipuribacter sp. SD81. NCBI lineage: Bacteria > Bacillati > Actinomycetota > Actinomycetes > Micrococcales > Intrasporangiaceae > Aquipuribacter > Aquipuribacter sp. SD81. The sequence goes on along the minus strand of NZ_JBBAYJ010000016.1, from coordinate 66,319 downwards.
CCGCGTCCTCGAGCGGCGCAGGAGCGGGACTCGCCGTCGCTGCCATGGGCGCCATGCCGAGCGGCGCCGCGTTCGCGCGCAGTGGCCGGAGCGGCGCAGCCGGCTCCAGCGGCCCCTCTGGCTCGCGCGTGTCGGCAGGCTCTGGCTCGAGCCAGGGCGCCTCAGCCGCGCGCCCGCCGAGCGAGCCGTCGGGCGCGGGAGCGGCTGGCAGCGCCTCACGTGGCGGGGCGACCACGAGCGGGGCAACCACGAGCGGGGCAACCACGAGCGCGACCGGCGCCACCGCCGCCCGTGTCCCGGCCGCCGCCGCAGCCGCGGGCGGTCCCGTGACCGCCGCAGCCGTGACGGCAACGAGGTTGACCGTCCAGACCGTCAACGCGCTCAAGCAGTCGGCCGACAGCGCGGCATCTGGAGCCGATGGGGGACCTCATGGCAGTCGCTGAGACGGCGAGCACCCGCCCACGCACGTACGGCAACTGGCGGCGCCCGACGACACCGGGCCTGCTCGGGATGGGCGCCCTCGGCACCCTCGTGCTCTTCGTCGGGCTCGTCAGCCTCATCATCACGTGGTTCACGGGAGGCTTCCGCGCCACGGTCCCGACAGCAGTCCTCTTCGCGTCGGCCCTCGCGCTGCTCGCCCTCCGGGACCGCCACGGCGCCACGGCCGCCGAGCGACTCGGACGGTGGGGGCTGTGGCGGATCGGGCGCCGACGCGGCTTGCACCTGTACCGGTCGGGACCGCAGTCGTCGGCCCCGTGGGGGACCTACCAGTTGCCCGGCCTGCTCGCCGCGTCGCAGCTGAGCGAGTGGACCGACTCGTGGGGCCGCCACTTCGCCCTGCTGCGCGTGCCCTCGACCGGCCACTACTCCGTCGTCTTCGCCACCGAGCCGGACGGCGCCTCGCTCGTCGACGCCGAGCAGGTCGACCTGTGGGTCGCGCAGTGGGGGGCCTGGCTTGCGTCCATCGGCTCCGAGGCGGGGCTCGTGGGTGCGAGCGTGACGGTCGAGACGGCGCCGGACTCGGGCAGTCGACTCAAGCAGGAGGTCGAGAAGCAGGCCGCCGCGGACGCGCCGGCCGTCGCCCTCGCCATGTTGTCTGAGGTCGTCACGCGCTACCCGGAGGGCTCGGCCACCATCCGCGCGTGGGTGACCCTCACCTTCTCTGCCGCCCCGCGGCCGGGGGCGCGCCGACGGACGGCGGCTGAGGTCGGCCGCGACCTCGCCTCCCGCCTGCCCGTCGTCAGCCAGGGGCTGCTCGCCACGGGCGCCGGCGGCGTCCGGCCGGTCGGAGCGCAGGAGCTCTGCGAGTTCGTCCGCGTCGCCTACGACCCGTCGACGGCGCTGACGCTCGACGAGGCGCGTCACGACCGGTCCGTGCCCGAGCTGCGCTGGAGTGACGTAGGACCCGCCGCGACGGAGGCGACCTGGTCGACGTACCGGCACGACAGCGCCCTCTCGGTCACCTGGGCGATGACCGCACCGCCACGCGGCGAGGTGTACAGCTCGGTGCTGCACGGCCTGCTGAACCCGCACCCCGACGTGGACCGCAAGCGCGTGACGCTCGTCTTTCGTCCCCTGGACGCGGCTCGCGCGGCGCGCATCGTCGAGATCGACAAGAGAGCTGCCGACTTCCGGGCGACGGTCAGCGACCGCCCGTCTGCACGGGCCATCAGCGAGCAGCGGTCCGCCGCCGCGACTGCGGCGGAGGAGGCCCTTGGCGCCGGGCTCGTCGACTTCTCGCTGCTCGTGACGGCCACGGTCGCGGAAGAGGACCGGCTGCCTGACGCCATCGCCGCGATCGACATGCTGTCGGCGTCCGCCCGCCTGCAGCTCCGGCCGATGTACGGCTCGCAGGACGTGGGGTTCGCCGCGTCGCTCCCCCTCGGTCTGGTCCTGCCGGCGCACTCGGCGCTGCCGACCTCCATCCGGAGCGCGCTGTGAGCCTCCGCCGTCGAGCGACCCCGCCGCGAGGAGGCCGGCGACCCGGTCCACGCGGCTGGACCGGACCCGGCCGGGGAGCAGCCGCACTCGTCGAGCCGGCACCCGAGTTCCGAGGGACGACGGTGCAAGTGTGTGGGCTCTACCCCTTCGCCGCGGGCACCGGGTCGCCAATCGTCGGGGTGCCGCTCGGCCAGAACCTCATCAGCGGGGCGACCGTCGGGTGCGACCCCATCTCGTGGTTCCGCCGCGCCAACCTCATCGCCAACCCGAGCGCGTTCGTCCTCGGCCTTCCCGGGCTCGGCAAGTCGACGGTCGTGCGGCGGATGGCTCTCGGCCTCGCCGGCTACGGCGTGCTGCCGCTCGTCCTCGGCGACCTCAAGCCCGACTACCTCGACCTCATCACCGCCATGGGCGGCGACGTGCTGCCCCTCGGGCGTGGCCGCGGGCACCTCAACGTCCTCGACCCCGGCGAGTCGACCGCGGCGGCACGCCGCCTCACGGGCCGAGCGCGGGAGGAGGTGCTCGCCGACGCCCATGGCCGTCGGCTCACCACCGTGAGCGCCCTGCTGACCATCGCGCGCGCCGCTCCCCCCAGCGACCGCGAGGAGGCGATCCTCGACCGCGCACTGCGCGTCCTCGACGACCGGACGGTCGACCGTGGCGCCGTGCCCGTGCTGGGTGACCTCGTCGAGGTGCTGCGCTCCGCGCCGGCGGACGTGCGACAGGTCGCGCTCGACCGAGGCGACATCGACCGGTACCGAGCGGTCACCGAAGGGCTCGAGGCGTCGCTCGTCGCCCTCGTCGAGGGCGGCCGCTTCGGGCGGATCTTCGCCGCGCCGACGACCGCGCCGATGCGCCGCGACCGTCCGGTCGCCTTCGACGTCAGCGCGATCGGCGACGGGGAGACCGACCTGCAGGCCGCCGTCCTGCTCGCGTGCTGGTCGACCGGATTCGGCGCGATCAACGTCGCGCACGCCCTGGCCGACGCCGGCCTCGAGCCGAGACGGCACTACTTCGTCGTCCTCGACGAGCTCTGGCGCGCCCTGCGTGCGGGGCGAGGCATCGTCGACCGCGTCGACGCCCTCACTCGACTGAATCGGCAGCGCGGCGTCGGGATGGCGATGGTGTCGCACACCATGAGCGACCTGCTCGCGCTGCCGAGCGAGGAGGACCGGATGAAGGCACGCGGCTTCGTCGAGCGGGCCGGCATGGTCATCTGCGGCGGGCTGCCGTCGGCCGAGATCCCGATGCTCACCTCCGCGGTGGGCATGTCGCGCGCCGAGCGGGACCTCGTGACGAGCTGGACCACTCCCCCGTCGTGGGACTCGGCGGTCGGCGACGCCACCGCGCCACCGGGGCAGGGCAAGTTCCTCATCAAGGTCGGCGGACGTCCGGGCATCCCCGTGCAGGTGACGCTCACGTCGGTCGAGGGGAGCTTGAACGACACGAACAAGAAGTGGCGCGCCGTCGACCCCGCCACCATCCGTGGCGCAGACGCCCCCGACGGCGGGGGCGTCGCTGCGGCGGAGCGCATCAACCTGGACGCCGTCACCAACCCTGTCGAGTCCCTCGAAGCGATCGACCTCGCGGCGCGCGACCAGCTCGCGCAGTCGTTGGACGAGTCCGACGCGGAGACGGCGTCGCCTGCCTCTGCGGACGTGTCGGCATGAGCGCGACGACGAAGCGGCCGTCGACCGCCGTCGCCGGCGAGACGGCCCTGCTGTGGGTCGGCGTAGTCGGCGCTGCCTTCGTGACGGGTGTCGTGGCCGGAGCCGCGCACGTCGGGCACCGCCTCGACGGCACCGGGGTCGAGCTGCCTCGCAACCCCTTCTCCGTCGTCATCGGCGTACTGGACGGAAGCCTGCCCTGGACGTCGTCGGCGACTTGCATCGCCTGCGGTCTGGCGGCCAGCCTTGCGGCGGTGGGCACGCTCGTCGCCATGTTGTGGTGGCGGCGCGGCGCCAGCGGTGTAGCCGTCGACCGAGCCGCTCCGCACCTGACGCGCGGCTCGGCGCTGCGTCCCGTGAGTCGTCGGGGGTCGACAGCGACCGCGGTCCGGCTCGGCGTCGAGGGCTCACCCGGGCTGCCGCTGGGCCGGTCGCTGACCGGGCAGGAGCTGTTCTCCTCGTGGGAGGACAACGCCGTCGACATCTGGGGTCCGCGGACCGGCAAGACGACTGCTCGCGCGATCCCCGCCGTCCTCGCCGCTCCCGGAGCCGTATTGGCGACCTCGAACAAGCGGGACCTCGTTGACGCCACCCGCGACCCGCGAGCAGCACTCGGGCCGGTGTGGGTCTTCGACCCGCAAGGCGTCGCCGGGGAGGAGCCGAGCTGGTGGTGGAACCCGCTGACGTACGTCACCGACGAGGTAAAGGCCGCGATCCTCGCGGACCTTTTCGCCACCGCAGCCCGGGAGCCTGGCGCTCGCTCCGACGCGTACTTCGACGCCGCCGCCCGCGAGCTCATGGCCGGCTTACTTCTCGCGGCCGCCGTCGCCCGCCGGCCACTCACGCAGGTCTACCTGTGGCTCACCGACCCCACTGACGACGAGCCGGTTGCCCTACTGCGCGAGGCGGGCTACCCATTGCCGGCCTCGGCGGTGTCCGGGGTCGTGAACGCTCCCGACAAGCAGCGGGCGGGTGTCTACGGCACCGCCCAGCAGCAGGCGTCGTTCATGACGAACCGCCAGGCGATGGCCTGGGTCACCGATGGTCCTGTTGGCGCCGGTGTAGCCACACCGGTCCTCGGCGGCGTGCCGAACGGCCGGGCGCGGCGTCAGTTCTCGACGGAGGAATTCGTCCGGACCACCGGCACCCTGTACTCCCTGTCCAGGGAAGGGCGCGGCTCCGCGGGCCCGCTCGTCGCCGCCCTCACCGTCGCCGTGACCGAGGCCGCCGAACAGCTGGCGATCCGATCCGCCGCCGGCCGTCTGCCGGTGCCGCTGGTCGCGGTGCTCGACGAGGCGGCCAACGTGTGCCGCTGGCGCGAGCTGCCCAACCTCTACAGCCACTACGGGTCCCGCGGCATCGTGATGATGACGGTCCTGCAGTCCTGGTCTCAAGGAGTCGAGGTGTGGGGCCGCGACGGCATGCGCAAACTCTGGTCCGCGGCCAACGTCAAGGTGTACGGCGGCGGCGTCAGTGAGGTCGAGTTCCTGTCCGAGCTGTCGCAGCTCATCGGTGAGTACGACGTGCGGTCGGTCTCGACCTCGCATGGCAGGGGCGGCCGCTCCACCAGCCGCTCCGTGCGCCGCGAGCGGGTGCTCGACGTTGCCGACCTCGGCTCGCTGCCCCGAGGGCGCGCGCTGCTCTTCGCCTCCGGCGTGGCTCCGACGCTCATCAGGACCGCGCCGTGGATGACAGGACCGCACGCGCCGGCGGTCCGAGCGTCGATCGCTGCTCACGACCCGAGCGCCCGTGTGCGCATGGAAGCGACGAGCTGATGTCGGGCGCTCCGGAACGTCCTGACGTCAGCGCTACCGACATGTTCGACCTGCCGCGTGACGAATGGGACGACGATGCACCTGAGGGCAGCGACCCGGCGGGCCTCGACAGCCAAGAACCGCAGCTCTACTTCCCCAACGTCGAGGTGTTCGTTCTCGAGTACCTCGCCCCGACCTACTGCCGGTCCCTGGAAGGGACGCAGCGGGTGTGGTGCCTCCAGTGGTGGCGCCACGCCGAGGCGATCAACCGGCTGGAGGCGCTCTGGCGCGCCTGGGAGCACCTGCGACTGGAGCCAGCCACCGGCATGAGCGTCTGGTGGCGCGACCACGCGGACCCTCACATGGCGGCCCTCCTGGCCCCGGACGGCCCGTTCAAGGGGTGCGGTACCGAGCGTGGCCACCAGCCTCGGTCAGCCCCGTTGCCCGTCTCGGCGGCTCCGGTCGGCCTCTTCGATTGATCGAAGCTGCAGCTCGTCCGCACTCGGATCGTCAACCGGGCAAGGGCGGTCGCGGGCGTCGGGCGGCCAGAACGACCTGAGGTGGCTGGTCACCGGAGGCGGGGAATCGCACCTCCGCGACCGCTTCGAGTCCTGCGCCAGTGAGCATGTCGACCAGCTGCTCGGGCAGCCAGCGGTGTGTCGTCCACGTCACCGGCACACCGCCGTAGGCCTGCCGACGAGGGACGTCGTGATCTCCGACGTGTGTCCCCATCAGCACCTGGCCTCCGGGCACCAGGGCCTGGGCGAAGTCGACGAGGACCTCGGGCAGCACCTCGCGGGGCAGGTTGAACAGCGACCACCACCCGAGCACGCCCCCCAGTGATCTCGGCGCCAGGTCGAGGTCGGTGGCGCTGGCCACGTCGAACCGCAGAGCCGGGTATCGGCGCCTGGCGTGCTCGACCATCCGGGGCGACAGGTCGACCCCACGCGCGTCGAGTCCCCGTGCGGACAGGTGGGCGGTGACATGCCCTGGCCCGCAGCCGACGTCCAGGACGGGACCCAGCCCGGCGACGTCTTCGGCGAAGGCGTCCAGGGCCGCCCGCAGCCAAGGCTCGTCCTCCAGGCGTCCCACCGCGAGATCGACGTAGGCGTCAGCCACCCGGTCGTAGGAGGCGCGCACTTCGTCGAGATCGGCGGGCTGCTGCATCTGGTCGACGCTAGTCGCGACGCCGGCTCATGAGGCGGGCCCCTGCCGGCGGGTGCTCGAAGAGCATCGTCAGCAGGGGATCCGTTGCTGACGATCGGGGCCGGGCGGGTTCTGCGTCCAAGCAGCTGACGTCGGCGATCTCACCGACGAGGCCCGCAGATCGGATTTAGCCTCACCCCGTGCGGTGCTCACGTCGCCCGGGGGGTCGTCAGGGGGCGCAGCCCTTTCTGCTGGCCGCAACAGCGATGCTGCTCGTGCCTGTCACGGCCTGCGGGGCATCGTCAGCCGACGAAGAAGAGGTTGCCGTGACAGCAGCAGAGAAACCCGAGCGCTTCACCATCGCCCCGGACGATTACCACGTGCCCTTCGCGGGGACCGCGGAGGATGGCCGCAAGTTCTTCCTCAGCCAGGAGCTGTTTGCCAGGGACTCCTATGTCGGCCTGTTCCTCTGGCACCCAGACGGAACCTTCGACGAGGTCCGTGTCGATCCAGTGCCGCGTCCGGACGCGCTGCCGCCGGGGCAGGCCGGCCCCGCCGGTGCCGATGCGCTTGTGCAGGCTCGGCTGGCTGAGCTCGGCGACTACGTCCTCGAGGAGATCGAGGTCGAGCCCTTCATCGAGCAGGTGGACGGCGTCGACTTCGGCTGGCGGATCGGGCAGTACAACGGCGGCGAGTACTTCATCAACATCGAGCCGGGCAACTTCATCGCCTACTACGAACCGTGGGACGGCCTCGAGTACGACACGTGAGCGACCCCGTCCCAAGAGCCGATCCCAGTTGGATGCCGGCTACCCGAGAAGACGCTCGTAGTAGCTGCGAACCGAGGGGAGGAAGAAGATCGCCCACGCCAACAGCGGGAAGAGGAGGGACAACGCGACGAAGAGGTTCAGTTGTAGGCCCCCGTCGTCGTTCACGACAAGGCGGCCCACGGCTCCTACCGCGATGATCAGAGGCAGCACGACGAGGGCAACCATTCGAGCTCGTCTGCGCTGGCGCCACAGGGCTCGCGCACCCAGCAGCGCCCCGATGCCCAGAGCGAGCAAGCTGATGCCGAAGGGGAAAGCCTCCCATTGCAGCGAGGCGTCACCCGCGACGAGCGCGAGCGTGACGATCGTGAGGTAGACGACCGCGCCCAGGGTCGTTCCTAGGCCGACGAAGACGAGCACAGCGAACGCGAACCACAGGACCTCGGGGGGACGCACCCGTTGCATCAGGACGGCGTCACGGGTCTTGCTCACGAACCCGATGTTCCGTTGTCGACGGACTAGTGGTCCACCGATCGCGCCAGGACGGCCCCAGTAGCCGATCGTTCGCGGGACGCGAGCAGAGGGATCCCGCACTGGAGATACTTCTGCTGTGCCTAAGTGGGAGCCAGACCTGTCGATAGAGCCGCCGCCTTGGATGGTGACAGGTGCGAGGGTCGTGCACGCCACCTTCGGCCCAGGGGCGATCGGTCACGTCGGCCACTACAAGGACATCCCCACGGTCTGGATCGACTTCGACGACGGCCAGACGAAGGCACTTGCTCTTGAGTTCGGCACGCAGCACTTGGCACCTGAGACGGACACCTGCCGTCCCGAGCGCCATAAGTGGCTCAGAAGGAGACGGTAGGCGGCGGGGAGTTGGCGGCACAGCCGCCCCGGCGTCCGGTTGTCGATCGGTCACCGGACACGCATCGAGGGCGCTCCGTCAAAGGTCAGCGGCCGTCGCGGGGTCCGAAGGCGGCCAGGGCGTCGGTGTCGCTGGCTGCTGCGCGCAGGAAGTAGTCGGCCCACTCCTGCCGGTCGGGGTAGCGCGACTCCCGGACGACGCGGGCCACCGCGGCGTTGACGTCGACGGGCGTGTGCTGCAGCGTGACGGCCCCGTCGTGCAGCAGCGCCCACGCGCCACCGGCACGCCCGTATGGCATGTGGATGCTGCCCGGATTGACCACCATTCGACGGTCGACCAGGCGCACGAACGGCATGTGGGTGTGTCCGCACACCACGGTCCTCACCTCCGCCGGGAGGTCGGCCAAGACCTCCGCCCAGCGCTGCAGCCCGCTGTCGACGAGCACGACCTCCTCGTCGTCCCGCGGCGTGCCGTGGCAGAACAGAACCGGACCGAGCCCGTCCACCTCGATGGTGACCGGGTGCGGTAGCGCCGCCAGCAGAGCGACGTGCTTGTCGGTGAGCTGCGCGGCCGCCCACGGTGACACCCCTCGTCCGGCGGGTGGAGCGCTTCTCCGCGGGCCAACGCCACGAGCTCGCGGTCGGCGTTGCCGCGGACCAGCACAAGGCGGTCTCCCAGGGCGGTCAGCCGGTCCAGGACCTCAACCGGCTGCGGACCGGACGCATGGTCCCCGGTCACCACGACCAGGTCTGCCTTTGCGACCTCCGGTTCGGCCAGCACCGCCTCGAGCACCGGAAGCACTCCGTGCACGTCGGGCAGGACCGCCACCCGCTTCACCACGGCTCGAACCTGCCGGACCCCAGCGCCTGGCACAACGACCCGCCTCGGTGTCCAGTAGCCGATCGGTGTCCGGTGACGGGCCGTTTGCGGGCCACTGGTCGGCGCTGCACGCCACCCTGATCGTGAGCGGCAGGCGGAGCCGTCGCTGCCCCCGAGGGGCTGCCGGCGGGAGGTTCTCGCGCTGAACAGCGGTGCCGTTGAGCGCTGAGGAGGCACCATGAGCGCCATGGACGACAGCGACTCCGCGCTGCCCGGCGCCTCTGCGTCGGAGCCTGGTGGTGGCGTGGGTCGCTGGTCGCTGCACCGCGCTCGGAAGCGGGCGCTCCTGGAGACGAAGCGTCGGGAGCGTCGCCTGGGCGTGTTCGGTGAGCCGGATGCGCTTCGCAGGGCCTGGTGGCGTGTGGCGGACGCGTCTGACCTGTTCTGGGTCCGCGGTGCCTTCTGGGGGATGGTGGCGTGGCTGTTCCTGGTGGGCATGTCGAGCCTGGACTACTTCGGCTACCAGGACGTGCCTGTCGAGGACGCCGAGGTGGTGTCCATCGAGATCTCCGAGACGGTCACAGTGACCTGCGACCGGCTGGGCCTATACGAGGAGCCAGCCGAGATCGTCACCTACCGGACGCTGACGCCCCGCCAGGGCTACCCGGACGAGTTCTGGGAGGCGAGGTGCGCCCTCGGTGAGGGGGACGTCGTCGGTGACGTCATCCGGGTGCTGCGCACCGACGTGGGACCCGACTACGTCTTCCCTCACCCCATCGAGACTGCCGGGCAGTTGTGGACCTGGCCGTGGAGCATCGCCCTGGTCGTCGGTCTGGGCGCGGGCCTGCTGTTTTTCGTGCGGGACGAGTGGTACGCCACGACCTGGGCCGAGCGATGGGACCGGCACAACGCGCCTGAGCCGGAGACCGTGGAGACCGTGCTGGCGCGGGTCGCGGCGAAGAAGGCGACCGCACGGCGTCGTGCAGGGCTGTGAACCTGTCCGTCAATTCGCGCTCACGGCACGGCGAGTTTCGAGCCGCCGAGGACGCGATGTTGCTCAAGGAGTCACGGCGGCCGTCGATGATGGGCGGGGGCGGACGGACTTGCCTCGCTGCGACAGGAGGCGTGAAGTGTTGACAGCGGCGGATGTACGGGCCAAGCGGTTCGCGGTGACCAAGTTCCATGAGGGCTACGACCAGCGCGAAGTGGATCGTCAACCGGTCCATTGGCCCACAGTGAGTCGACCTGCTGGCGAACAGCGACGGAGCGAACCTGGTCGAGCAGCTCACGTGGGTGCCGGCCAGGGCCGATGATCGAACCATGGCGTCGTTCCTGGCCAACCCCTCGCGTGAAGCGACCACCCCTGACGGGGTGCTCTGGCAGGTCCGGTTGGTGCGCGGCAACGACTGGCGAGGATGGCCAGGGCAGCGCCGAGTACTGACCAAGAGGAATCCCATGGACCCGGCCAACGCCAACTTGAGCATGCTGCTGCTCGCCTACAGCGTGCCCGTCCGACTGTGGCTGTGGGCCGTCTACCACCTCCAGCGGCGCACCGACTGGCGAGTCGTCGTGCGCCTCGGCGACGCGCAATCTGACCGAGAAGCCGCCCACGAAGAGCGTCACGAGACCAAGGACGCAGCCGCCGGACGAGCGACGGAACTCACGGAGGCCCTCCGAAATGGACGTTGGCGTCCTCCGCTCCGAGAGCACTCCTGAACGGCGCTGTTCCCGCATAGCGATCACCAGTCTGCGATCCTCAGACGGTGACGTCTCGACGGCGCGACCGATCAGCAGGTGCCATCACGCTCGAGGCCGGCGGCGATCGACGCAGCCGCGGCTGCAGCCTCCGCCTTGGTCGAGAACGACACGTCAAGTCGCGCGCCGCGAATGCTCGCCTGCTCGGCTCTCCGCACCACGACCCGGTGATCCTCACGCCGACGAAGCCGATACATCAGCCACCGCCACAAGGCCGGCGGCCCGTTCAGCGCCGGCAAGGCGAAAAGCGGGCCCTCCAGCACGGGGTTTTCTATGGTCGGCGTCGCGCGCCCCGACGACAGCGACACCCGGTAGGTCCATGACCAGCCCGGCCAGACGTTCCCCCGCAGCATCGACACCCGCCAGGTAGCCCCACGGGGGTCCACGACCACCTGATGAGGGGACACCTGAAATGACACCGCCACCCGTCTCTCCTCCCCTCAGCTTGGACCAGCGCTATTACCGCTGCCGAACCCAGCAGAACACCCTCGCCGCCGCGCAGCATCGGCGCAACGGCTGAACGGGTCGTCCTGCCTCTGCGGCTGACCCGAAAGTCGACGCCGGCTGGGCTGAGCCCTGGGCAGTCTGGCTCGGCGAGCGGACGTTCAGCAGTCTTCGTTGACGACCAACAGGCTCTCGTGTCGGTCGTTGCGGAAGGTAGCGCCGTAGAACGTCGCGTGCGGCCATGCCTCCATGCGCTCCTGCAGCGTCACCCAGAACCGCTCCCTGCCTTCGGGCGCGATGACGGCGACCTCTCCCGCATCGTCGTGGAGAACGCGCACCGCTTCGTCGAACAGCACCTTGCGCAGCGCCCTGCCCTCGACCACGCCCTCGCGCATCTGCCACCGAACGCCGTCGGCGTCCGTGAACGCCTCCTCCTGCGCGAGCCTGACCAGCCGCACCTCACGGGCACCGGAAGGCTCGGGTAGCTGGCTCACAACCTCGGCGAAGGTCGGTCCCGAGACGCGACGTTTGCTCCCCATGGATGAAGTGTCGCGCCGACGTCCGTCGCCCGACAACGGCCAAAGGGCTCATCGGCACTCATCCCAGCAGCCGACCCATCAACGGGAAGATGCTGTTCAGCCGCTCGACCTTCAAGCACCTGGACGGCACCGTCCCGCATGACCCGATCGGACGGGCGTCCCGTGCGGGTGCCCCAACTGGTTCGTCGTCGCTCACCTACCGCCGAAGCTCCAGCTGCTGCAGCCCCGCGGGCGCGGCGAGGCGGCTCGCGGTCGCAGCGGCGGGCACGGCAGCTTCGATCGCGGGCCGCGCCTGGGATACGTCCGCGGACAGCACGGCGGCGACAGTCACCGCATCGTGACCGCGTGCTCGCAGGCGATTCGCACGCTCTCGCCGTCGGTCGGGGCTGTCGAAGCTGCGCCGGTCACGCATGGCGACGGCGGCCTCGCTGTTCTCGCTGTCCGCCGGAGTGCGCCTGGCCTCCGCCAGCTGCGCACTGGTATCGGCGGCGGCTGTCCGCTGAGCAGCCGCGGAAGGGCCGGCCACAGAGCGGTCTGGCTGCCGAAGCCATTGGTCCGTGCTGACACCGTGTCGCAGCTGCACTCGGCGGTAGATCGTCTCGACCGCGGCCGCTGCCCGGACGTCGACGGCCTGCCAGGTCACGGCCGTCTGCAGCGCCTGCGCCACCTGCTTCTTCGTGGCGGTCTCCCACCATGCGTCGCGCTCGACCGGCGCGAGCTGGGCGCGCGCGGCTGCACGCTCCGCCGCGGAGCGCGCTTGGATCTCGCGCGCTTCGGCGTCAGCAACACCGCGGGCCTCCCGGGCGGCACGCTCGCGCTCCCGGGCTAGCCTCGCCGCCATCTGGCTGGCCAGCGTCAGCGCGATGCGTACCGCGGCGTCCAGTGCGTCATTGACGCCGTCGCTGTCTTGAGACATCCCTGTTCCTCCATCGTGAACGCGTCGGACGTGCCCGGCTTCCTTTTCCAGCACTGCCAAGGCGGGCTACCTCCCGACCTCGACGTCGGCCACAGCAGACGGTCGGGGCGTGACACGCCGGTGCTTGATGCTCCTTGGGTCCGAGCCCAGGAGACCGACCGCGGCGCTCGCCCCCTCGGTCGGGCTGACGCGCGTAGCCCGCCCCGGTCTGGCCGCTGGCTTGCCGACCTGAACGTCCGGATGCACGCGCACCACCGGCAGGCCCAACTGGACCTGGCGCAACTGCTGACGCGCCGCCGCGGCGACCTGTGCCGCGCGCGTGGCCTCGCCAACGGCCACATGAGCGTCGTGAATCGCCTTGGCGAGGTTCATCAGCTGCCGCAGCAGGATCGCCTGCGCGACCGTCCCTCGTCCGCCGCGCGAGAGCGACGCAAGGAGCAGCGTCGCGCCCTTCACCGCCGAGACGTCGGAAAGGCGCGACGCGGGTACGTCGGCCGCCCTGACATGCGCCGACCGAGCCAGCGCGTCAGCGGCTTCGGCGAGCGGACCGGGGGGCTGCTCGACACGCAGTGACCACGCGGCGAGCGCGCCCGCAGTCTCATGCGCAACGTGCGCCCACGTCGCGCGCTCCGTCACGGGCACCTGCCGAAGCCGCTCCCGAAGCGCCGCGATGTCGCGTCCGTACTCCTGCCACAGTCGCGGAGCAGGCTCCTGTTCCTCCCGCCCCGGCCTCACCAGGCGGGCGCCGCGGCGAGCGGCGTTCCACTCCGCCACCGCCTCGCTCGCGCCGGTCGGAGTGTCCGGCCACTCCCGCCGGAGTCGGGGCAGGCTGAGGTCCTTGTCCAGGTGGCCGCCGCCGTACCAGACGGGACGTTCGGCCGCCGTCCCCTTCGCACCCCCGGGCGGGCGTAGGGCGACCGAGTACCCCACCACGACGTCGTCCCGACCCGTGGCGAAGCGAGGTCGCACGAGCAGCCCTCCGCGGCGAAGCCGACGCACAAATTCGGCCTCGTCCGCTGCGGCACCGGCGTGGGCCCGCACCGCGCGGGCGAGCGCCGCGCGGGCCGGCTCGACGTCGCCGCGACGCTGCGCCGTCGCGAGCTCCGCCGGCTTGTACCCACGTCCCCCTCGACCGACCGCGCGGGACTCCAACACCTGCAGCCCGTGCCGGGCCTCGAGCTCGCCGGCGATCCGTTGGGCAGTGCGCCGGTCGTTCCACACGGACGCCTTCGTGCCGTCCTCTCGCACCAGCGACACAGCGAGGTGCACGTGGTCGTTGCCGTTGGCGGACACCCCGTGCCGAACGGCCACCCACCGGCACCCGGCTCGTCCCACGACCTGACCGTCCTCGTCGGTGCGGGTCTCGTCCGAGAAGCCCATCCCCTCGACGAAGTCGCGCGCGATCTCTGCCCACTGCTCATCACTCAACTGGCCCTCGTCCGCGCGAAGACTGAGCGAGCAATGCCAGACCGACCCTCCTGCGACCTCGACGCCGAAGGCGCGACGCGGCTGGTCGAGCTGCGCGGCGATGGCAAGCGCCGTGGGGCGGTCGAGGACGGCATTGCCGTGCAACGTCATGACGGACACGTCGCCGGCAACCAGGTGCGGGTCCGTGTGCTCGTTCGCTCGCCCCGGGCCCTGCAGGTACGCCAACAACCCACCCATGCGGCTGCCGCGGGTGATGTTCGGCATCACGGCTCGCTCAACGCCTCGACGACCGCGTCGATCCGCACGACGACCCGCCGCACGGCCACCAGCGTCGCCGCGGCTTCATCGGGGAAGCCGAAGCCCGAGTTGGCGTGACGCGCGAGCTGGTTCACGTTGTTACTGACAGCGGCAAGCAGCCGCCGGACCGAGTAGAGGCCCGCGACGGCGTCGCGGCGCTCCGTCGGCGTCTCACCGCCGCCGCTCATCGCCGCCTCGATAAGCAGCCTCGGCACCGTCACCCTCGAGGCCTCCGCGAGCCGGACGAGGACTGCCTCCTCCTCCGGTGTCACCAGCACCCGATGGGAGTGGTGCCGGCCACCCGGCACGTTGGCGCGACGCCGGCGGCGCAACGCACCGGCACGAGACGTCCCGCCGGTCATCCGACGTGCTCCCTCAGGCCCAGCGCAGCGACCCCGGCCACGGGGACCGTGCCCCCTGGCACGCCTCGGGCGAGGCTGGCGTCAGCGCCTCGACCGCTTACGGCACGCAAGTGCATAGCTTGCTCCGCTCCCTCCTGGCTGTGCGTTCTGTCCAGGGTGGGCGCCCGGCGGAGTTGTTCACAACAGTCGACACGGACTGGCGCTGTGGATAACAGTTTACGTAGGCTGTCCGTCATGAGGGCAGCGACGATGGACACCGCTCACGTCGAGAAGGCGGCGCGTGCGCTGCTGGACGAGAAGGTCGCCGCGGTGCGCCTGCTCGCGCAGGCACGACAGCGGCGCCTCGACGCCAGCGCTGCGCTTGCGGTGGCTGAGCGCGAGGACGCCGGCGCCTGGGCCGCTGCACTGCGGGCCGGCTGGACGGAGGACGAGCTCAAGCGGGTGGGCCTGGACGTGCCGAAGGTCCGCCTGCCCGGACGGCCGCGCACCAGAGCTGCGGCGTCAGCACCCGCGAAAACCGGCCGTGGACCCGATGCCGCCGACGACCGCACGCCCGAGAGCGAGAACGAGCAGTGAGCACGACGGGCGACTCGCAGGAGGCACCGCGTGAGCTGCGAGAGGCAGTGGCCCTCCTCGACGGTGTCCTGCAACGAGACGACGTCCCGAGCGAGGCACGTCTCGTGATCGCCGACGTCTACGGCGCACTGCTCGACGTCGCGCCTCCGTACGCACCTATCGAGCCGCGGGACGTCCGCAGCGGCACGTGGCAGCGGGCAACGCGCGACGCCGCTGAGGCCCTTGAGCGCCTCATCGAGCAGGAAGCCGGGTCCTCACCGTCGCGTTTGGTGCCATGGGGCATGGCGGCTCGAACCCTGCGGGAGACTGCCCCGCCGTCCTCATCGAGCGAGGGATAAGTCGGAGACGGTCGTGGCCAATGAGAGCTCGACGACAGGCGGGCGACCGCTGGGTCCTGGCCCCGCGATGAACGCCCAGCAGTGGAGCGAGTCGTGGCACGCCGTGGGCCACCACGTCGCGCGACTCCTGGCCGCCAAGGAGCCGGGCACGCCCAAGCACCTTGAGCTGACGCTGGCTGGCCATGGAGCGCTCATCCGGCTGTTGCGCGAGGTCCACCGTGACCTGACCGCGCGGCCACAGCGCGAGCGCGAGCGGCTGCCGGCGGCACCGTCGATCGAGCTGCTGGAGCGGAACCCGGTCCGTGCGCTCGGCGACGCCCTCGAAAGGCACACCGTCTCCGGTGGAATTGCCGTCTCCAACGTCATGGCGACACGAGCGGCACCGGGTACGTCGGCCGCCTGGCAGTCCCTCGTCAAGGCGGCGACCGTGGCCGGGCACGCCTGGCGCTCGGCGGATCCGGAATCCCGCCCGCAGCAGCACCAGGCGTGGTCCGTGATGGCCGACGTGGCGGCGCTCAGCCAGGCGGCCGCCCTGCTCGACCTCGACATCTCGCACGCGGCCAGCCGTATGTCGAGCGCATTGCAGGAGCGCCTCGCCGTGTCGCCCGCCGAGCTGTCCGATCGTTACGCGACGGCCGCAGTAGAGGGGCTCCGTGCTGCGGGCGAGCGCGTCCTCTCCATGGCCCAGCAGGGCCCACTGCCGGACGTCGGCCCACTGCGGCAGCCGGTCACGCGGCCGGCCCCGCTGCGCCATCCCGCGCACGTGCCGGACGCACAAGCCGCGATCGCGGAACTGCTCGCCCGCGCCAACGTCATCAGCCCGCGCGACTTCGTGCTGGCCGTCCACGCCCAGGCACGGCTCATGCAGCACGTCGCCCGCCTCACCGACGACCCGGCTGTTGCCGACGCCGCGAAGTCGCACCTCGACGCACTCAGCCGTGTGGTCCCACGCGCCTTGGCGACCGTCGAGCCGCGCAGCGACACCCGCGCGCTCCTGCAGAGCCAGGCCGTCCTGTCGTTCGTGTCTGCGATGCCGCCGTCGCACAAGCACGCCGGTGAGGTCGCGGCCGCGCTCGCGAGGAGTCAGCCAGCGCTGGTCGACGCTCTTGAACGCACGGCGCTCCGGCAGCTCGGCTCCGGCTCGTGGCTCGTGCCCAATCCGAACGAGCGGGCGACGAGCGTGCTGTGGGTGGTGCGCGCGCCGTCGGCCACCGCGGAGGTCCCCGACGTGGTGATGCGACTTCGGGACACGCGCCATACGGCCCATGGCGTCGAGGCGGCGGCCGGGCACAACCCTTTCCCGGCCGGAGAGGCGGGGGCCGCCCTGACTCTCGCCCGGATCGGGCAACCTCCGCGCGCGATCGTCGTGAGCCGCTTGACGCAGCGGGCGCTGGACCGTCCCTCGAGCCCGGGCTCGGTCGCCGTCCGTGCTGCAGGCATGCTCGGACGCTGAGGGCGTTCGACCGCAAGGCGCTGCGCGGGGCCGGTCGTATTCGGCGCAGCTCTAAGGCAACCGAACGGCCCGGCCTACTCCTTGAGCATCGCCTCGATGCGCAGCCGAGCGATGTCCGACCGCCCTTCGACGACGTGCGCGTACACCCGGTGCAACACGGCGACGCTGTGGCCGGCCCACGCGGCAACCTGGGCGGAGTCGACGCCGGCAGCGAGCCACGTCGACACCGCGGTGTGGCGGAGGTCGTACGGGCGCCGGGCGAGCGAACCTGCCTGCTCGGTTGGCGTCAGGGCGGCACGTCTCGCTCGCTGCCACACGTCGGTGTAGGTCTTGGCGTTGACCGTGCCGCCGTGCGGCCCGCGGAAGAGCCTCTGACCCGGCCGGACGTGGAACTCCTCGACGTGGTTGCGCAGGTGTTCGACGAGCTGCGGGGCGAGCGGTACGAGCCGCACGTGACCCTGCGCGCGGTGCTTCAGCGGGCGGCTCGACCGCTGCCCAGAGTCGGACCACCTGCCGGAGACCTCCGCGTCGCTCCGCGAGAGGTGCAGTCGTCCCCAGCCGCTCTCCGGCAGCTCAAGGTCGTCGACGGTCAACGCCGTTGCTTCGCTGGGCCGTAGGGCCGCGTAGTACATGAGGGCGAAGAACGCGGTCAGGCGACGCCCCCGCGGCCCCTGAGCGTCGACCGCGTCGAGCAGTGCGCGGGCCTGCTGTGGGCTGAGCACCGACCGAGCGTCGATCGTGTCGTCCACCCGAGGCGCCTTCCAGCTCGTCTTCGTAAGCGGGTTGCTGCTGAGGCGCCGGTGCTCCACCGCGACCTCGAGGGCGTTGTTCAGGATGGCGCGCTTCCGCGCCACTGTCGTGGCGGCGGCGGGCCGGCCGTCCTGCCGGCGCGCCAGCGCCTGCAGCAGTTCACGGACCGTTGAGGGCTCCTCGAGAACCGCCATGGCGGGCGACGTGCGCTCCAGCCACCGCACCGCCATGCCGAGTTCCGCAGGCACCTCCCCCGCCTCTCGGTTCTGCGAGTGGTAGGCCCACGCGAACATCGCCTGGCGAAGGTTAGTCGTCGGAGGACGGTCCGGCGTCGAGCGGCTGAGGTGCAACGTGATGTCGACCAACGCCTCCGCGAGGGAGCGGCGAGAGATGGGCGCAAGGGCCGGCCACTTCAGGTCGACGTACGTCAACGACCACGCCCACCAGGTGAGGCTCAGCTCTCTGGCGACCTGCGCCTGCGGAAGCCCGGTCTCGACGTCGAACGGGTCCCCCTTCTTGCTCGCCGCGACGAGCATGGAACGCGTGCTGTCGGCGAGCGCCCTGGTCGAGAACGACCGTGAGTGCCGCCGATTGCCGACCTCCCAACGGAGCCTGTACGTCGTCACCGTCTTGCCCTTGACGCGCGAGATGGAGAAGACGCGGACGTCGTACGCGACGACGGACTCGTCACCCTCAATGCCAGACATCACGACTCATCGCAGCTGGCGAGCCACTGCTCGAAGTCGTGGCGGCGGATGCGGATCTCACCGTTCGGCAGCTTGAGCGAGCGAGGACCGCGCCCCTTCGCGCGCCAGTCGTAGTAGGTCGAGCGCGACACGCCGAGCTCGGCGCACACATCGGCGATGGACAGGTGCGTGGTTCGGCTCATGGGTCGTCCTTCCGTGGCCGCATGCGCGGTCATCGAGCGGCTAGCTGGTCGGCGCGGCAACCCGGGCAGGTGCCGTGGTGGGTGACGTGGTGGTCCAGGCAGCGCTGCGTCGGTCGCGAGGCTCTGGTCGCCGGCTCGTGCTCCCAGCGCTTCAGCCAGGCGAGCGACAGGTCTGGACGTTTCGGCCGGCCGGCGACGCGGATGAGGACGTCGGCGCCGAGGCGAGCTAGGTGGCGTTCCGCTTCGGCGTCGTGGCGGTCGGACCAGCCCCGCCAGGCGACGTCCGGAAACCGGGAGACGAGCTCCGCCTTCGTCGCCGCCCACGCGGCCGACTCCGGCGCGGCCAGGGGCCGAGATGTGCCTGGGGCTTGGCTTGCACCGATCGCACCAACCGACGTCTCGGGCGTGAGGTCGACGGACGGCTGCTCGACCGCGTACCGGTCGGTTCCACTGGGGCTTCGGGACGGTTCGGGTGCCACGGCTCTGACACCCCGGCCTGCCACAGCCGTGGCAGGGGTACCCCGGTCGCGAGGCGACAGGGGTGTCAGTCCGCGGGGGGTATCGTTCTGCAGGAGGGTGTCGGACTGGCAGGGGGCGCCGGCCGCCCCGTTGCCGTACGCCCAGCCCGCGCCGCGGAGCACGATGCGGTAGACGTTCGACGTCCCTTCACGTGCGTCGACGGTCACCCGGCCGGCCTCGCGAAGCGACCTCAGGTGCCGGCGCACGGTGCTCGGTGATGAGCGGGTCCGACGGGCCAGCCGGTTGATCGACGGGAAGCAGGCGCCTTCGTCGTTGGCGTGGTCAGCCAGAGCGAGCATGAGGAGCACGTCGCCTCTGGGAAGCGACTCGTCGTCCCAGACGGCTGTCATCAGGCGGATGGCCACGGCTGCCGCCTCACGATGCAGGCACCTTCGGGTACGGCGCCAGCAGGCTCTGGTCCAGCACGACCCACGTCCGGTGCCCCCGGGCCCGCTCGTGCTTCTGGGCGACCACATCCGCCACCTCGGTGGCGAACGTGCGGCAGCGTCGACACTCGGTGCAGCCGACGATCGACACACCGAGGTGCGGTCCGCACGCACGGCACTGGGACGGGGTCGAGATCGGTCGGCCACAGGAGCCGCATCTGTACAGCCACGCCGGAACCATGACCGGCGCCGTCACGACCGTCCGCCCTTGTTGGTGAGTGGCTGCGACTCGGCCTCAAGGCGGCCCGCCAGCTCGTCGAGAGCGAGCAGGAGCCCCTCGACGGCGTCGGTCGAGAGATCGGCGCCGGCCACGGCGCGCACCTCATCGTCGATGGGTGGTCCCGGCAGATCCGCCGACGCGTGCCGTTCCGCGAGCGAGCGCAGCCAGGTCTGCAGGGCGCGCGCCTTGTCCAGCACGTCTTCGGCCAGCGTGATGGCGTCGCTCGTCTCGAAACGGAGCAGCTCGACGCTGTCGAGCTCACCTGCGGCGATGGGGGGAGTACGAGGGGCTCGCCACGCGGAGCAGTCGCCCAGGGCCGCGTCGGCCACCCTGGCCGTCGTGCTCATGCTCCGGCACTCCTAGGCCGTGAGCAGCCTGCGCAGCGACGCACGGCTGAGGTGGCGCGTTGGCACCTCGCCGCGCAGTCATGGTTGTGACGCACGAGTGCGGGCCTGACCCTCGCCGGCTGCTGCATGGTCGCCTCCCCCGATCGCCTCCCGCGCGGATCGATGTGTCCGTCGCTGGCCGTGGTCCTCTCGCTTTGCTCGATGACCGCCGGACAGCCATGACATCGGTGAAGAATGGGACGTCGACACCCCGCGGCGGGACGCTTTGGGACGTCCTTCTGCGCTATAAACGTCCTATGGGGTCCCGGTCCGATAGCAACGAGCGTTTGCGCGCAGCCATCACCGGGAGTGGGCTGTCTCTGGCGAGCGTCTCCGAAGCGGTTGGCGTGGACCGCAAGACGGTCGAGCGCTGGCTAAGCGCCGGTCGGGTCCCGCATCAGCGGCACCGTCTCGCCGTCGCCCGGCTTCTCGGCGAGGACGATCTCTTCCTTTGGCCGGAGACGGCGACGAGCCAGCGGGCCGAGTCCGCCAGTCAGGCGGAGTTCGTCGCGCTCTACCCGAACCGAGGCTCGGTCAGCATCGACACCTGGGCGTCACTCATCGACAACGCGACGGAGGCGATCGACGTGCTCGCCTTCGCCGGCAGCTTTCTCCATGACGCCATCCCGGAGTTCGACGAGCGCATCACATCAGCGGCTCGACGCGGCGCGCAGGTACGCCTGCTCTTCGGCGACCCCGAGGGCGACGCAGTCGAGCGCAGAGGCGCCGAGGAACGCATCGGGGACCTCCTCTCCGCCCGGTGCCGCCTCACCTGGAACTACCTGCAGAGCGTCCTTGGCACGCCCGGGCTGTCGGCTCGCCAGCACAACACCACCCTGTACGCGTCGATCTTCCGCTTCGACGAGACGTTGCTGGCCAACCCGCACACGTACGGCGCAGCGGCGAGCCAGTCTCCGGTGCTTCACCTTCGGCGGCTGCCGGGTGGACGGCTCTTCACCACGTACATGAAGTCGTTCGACCGAGCCTGGGAGCAGGCAACAGGCGTGACCGCTGATTAGCAGGTCGAGCCCTCGCCGCCCCTACCCTCGGTCCATGGCCCGTGTCGACTACATCGACGATCCCGACGCCCCCGCGGCGAACAGCGTCGTGCCGTCTGTCGTTGCGGCGGTGACCGACGAGCAGGGCCGGCTCCTCCTCATCCACAAGACTGACAACGACCTCTGGGCCCTGCCGGGCGGCGGACACGAGGTCGGCGAGTCCATCAGCGACACAGTCGTCCGCGAGGTCAAGGAAGAGACCGGCTACGACGTCGAGGTGACCGACATCGTCGGCACGTACACGAACCCCCGGCACGTCATGGCTTACGACGACGGCGAGGTCCGCCAGCAGTTCTCCATCTGCTTCCGCGCCAAACTCGTCGGCGGTCAGGCGCGAACGAGCAGCGAAAGCAAGGCCGTCGAGTGGGTCGACGTCTCGCGCGTCGACGAGCTGCCCATGCACCCGTCCATGCGCCAGCGCGTGGCTCACGCGCTAGAGGTCGGCGGCCGCCCGCACATCGGCTGACCGCAAGGCTGCCTGCGCACGCTCGACCGAGGCCACCAACTCGCCACTCGAACGCGTGACCGCTCGGTAGACGGGGTCGTCCGCTTCATACCGCGACAGGATCTCGGACAGCCTCTCCTTGACGGTCACAACCCGCCCCTGAGGACTCGTGGTGAGGTCGAGAAAGGTCAACATGTCGAGGTCGTCGGCGGCAGGCTTCGGCAGTGCGGCGAGCTCGTGGGCCAGCCCGCGCTCTTCGGCCTCGTACCGCGCCCCCGAGTGATGGGCCACCAGGGCCACGACCTCGTCGCTCTCGCCCTGCTCGGCTAGGTACCGAGCGCCGTCTAGGGGATGGAAGCCTGTGGCAGCGAGCTCGGGCGCGTAGCCGACGTCATGCAGCCACGCGGCGCGCACGAGCGCCGAGGAGACGTTGTCGGCTTCGCGGACCAAGCGCTCTGCCCGCCGCCCCACCGACTGCACATGTCGCCAACGGTTGCTCGCCACGTCCAGCCATCGTGCAGCGAGCTCGCGTGCGTCGCCGACCGGCTGCATCATGAACAACACGGTATCCGGGGCTTCGTGATGCGAACGCGCTCCCAGCGACTGCTGCTTCCGCGGGCGTGCCGCCAGGCGGGCATCGGCGACACACCTGCGCCTGCCCACCGGAAGGGGAGCGACCAGTGCGCCCTCTTCGGTCCTTTGAGCCCTGCACTGAGAGTCCGTGCTACCGGCTCCCGACCATGCAGCGCGCGATTGACGGTTGTGTCCTGCCTCTCCGGCAGTGTGCCGAGGAGAAGTGCGGGACACGCCACTCACGTGTCGTGTGGTTCATCGGCAGACTGGGAGACTCGTCGGGTGCAAGGCGACATTGAAGGACGAGTTGCAGTGCTTGGCGCGCTGCTGGATCAGTGGGGCTACTCGTCGAGCTATATCGAGCGCGAGTTTCCCGTCAACCTATCTGTTCGCGAGCAGAGGGTAGCCGATGTGGTCGCATTCACCGACTCGAAGATTCACGACGCGTCCACCGCTACACTGATTGCTGAGTTTTCCGACACCACGCGCCGCAATGAATTGTCGCTCCTCCACTCCATGGCTACCATGCTTGCCGCTCCCCTCGCCCTGACTGTCGACCATTCGAATGTCTCAGTGTGGGCAATTCGAGCAGACGTCAACGCATTGCAGCGTCTGGAGCAAGTGCCGATTGGTGAGGTCGGGCAGTTAAGCGATCGCCGGTCGGCATACGGCCGCGAAGTACTTCGACGACCCAAGGATCACGGCCTTAGTCAAGCGGCGTTGTTTCCGTTAGACGCAGGCGAACTGATGCATGTGTCTCGTCGCAAGAGCAGAGAGATACTCACTTCAGCGGTAGAGGACTTGGTTGCGTCAGCTGCATCGCTTCTGCCCGATGCCGTTCCAACGTCAATAACCCGACTCGCCCTTGCAGCCATAGCTGTCTCTATGCTCCGCGATAAGCGGATACTCCCTGAAGCGCAGACTGGCGGTGCGCTGATTGACGCGGCAATCCAGCGCTTCCCCGGATACTTTGACTGGACAGTCGCCATGCCGTCGCATGAGTTCGAGCTATTCAATGCGCTCGTGGACCAACTGGCCTCCTCTCTATCCTTTGCGGGCCTCGAGCCCGCCATGGTCAGTGACGTTTACGAAGAGGCATTAGTATCGCCTACTCAGCGCCGAGTCCAGGGCACGTTCTATACCCCACCAGGACTAGCTAGACAGATGGCGGCAGCGCTACCTGTCGAATCATTCCCCCCAGCGGAGAGACACATCCTGGACCCGACGTGTGGGTCGGGCACTATGCTCCTGGCTGGAGCCGAGCGGCTACGCCATGCGCTGCTCGCGGACAGCGCCACAAGCGACATAGCTTCCGCGCATCAGTACGTGACTGGTCACTTGGCGGGCTTCGACAACGACCCTTTTGCTGTTGAGATCTCAAAATTGTCGCTCCTCCTAGCCGCACTCCCGGCGGGGAACAGTTGGCGAGTACAGACTGCTGACGTGCTGTCCATGCCGCCTGACAATGCTGGCGCGCCCTCCATGATTATAAGCAATCCGCCCTGGTCTCAAACTCGAGCCCAAGGCTACAGAGTCGAGAGGGCTAACCTCTTCGTGAGTTGGATGCTCGAGGCTGTGCGCCCGGGCGGCTACGTGGCGTGCGTGTTGCCTCTCGGCTGGGCCGAGGCCGCGTCCAATCGCAGCGCTCGCCAAGAGTTGCTGGCTCAAGCCCGGTTGCTGGATTTGTGGTATCTACCAACAGAGGTTTTTCCGACCGTGAGCGATGCGATTGCACCGATTGTCGTAGTGGCGCAAAAGTCACGCCACACAATCCGGCGGCCAACTCTCATCAAGACCGTGCGCCGAGCCGAGAACTTGGCCTCATTCTACGAACTCGGCACCCCCGAGTCTGCGATATTGGTGGACGCAAATGAGTCAGCGGATGCGCTACTACAGGGGCCGATCACCAGTTTCCTCACGCAGCGAGGCTTGACGGCCGGATCCATTGCGAATATCGCCGTGGTTCGTAATGGCCGCCCTCACAAGCCCGGCCGGCCGCGCCGAACGGCTAATGATGCGAGTCATTGGGAATTGACGTCACTCCGCGACCTACCAGCTTTCGGCAGGGCCATCGCAAAGACTCCAGTCCGCTTCCCCGAAGACTTCGATAACACGGGTCCGGCTTGGGCAAAGTACGTGCAACCACCCAAGCTCGTGGTCACTGCAAAGCGGTGGTCCACAGGTGACCCATGGCGGTTCAAGGTTGGTTTCGATGACTCCGGCGCGGTGCTCCGCGAGACTTTCCACCTGATTGTCCCGAAAGACGACCATCGCTGGGGCGACCTTCCCGCCACGGATCGCCTTCCTGCGCTAATGGCACTTCTCGGCTCGGCGCTGGCCAACTGCTGGGTGGGAGAGCACTCGAGGGGACGAAACCTCAGTCCACGAAGTTTCGACTCTCTCCCTCTTCCACCGGCCGACGGATGGCACCGACTGGCGAACATGGGGAAGGCACTGCTTGGAGTCGCTCAGAGCGGTTCTGACGACGAGATGTCACGTCTCTGTTCGGAGCTCGAAGCTCTTGTTGCGGATATCTACCAGGTGCCAGCTGGCATACAAGAAGAGATGAAATCCATTCTCGGCGGGTCCATCGCTCCAGAAGGGACCGAACGCTTTCCTGCCCCAAGCCTCTCTGTCTTCTACGATGAGACCACTGAGCTGCCTACTTTCGGTGAGGTGCTCGAGGTCTCGCCGAATATGGGCCTCCGAGTATGGGTCTCGGGCATGACTGCAGACGAGGGTGAATGGATCGCCGTGCCGAAGCGAGCCCACGGCTGGCTCATGGCACAGGGGCAGGATTTCTCCGTGCAGCCCTATGGCACAGGGATCGAGAAGGCGATATTCAGTCTGCACCCCTCAGAGTGGCGTCTCCCAAGCGAGGTATCAACATCCGAGCTCCAGGAGTAGAGAAGTCGATGACACTCGCCGAATTGTACTTCATCGACGTTGGCCAGGGGGACTGCACCTTGATGGTCGACTCACTGTCTAGAGCAGCGCTAATCGTGGACTGCCCGAGCCATGCGGCGAACCGAATTGCTGCCTTTCTGAGAACGAACAATCTGCATTTGGCGGCTGTACTGGTAACCCATTGGGATCGTGATCACTACGGCGGGGTCGCTCGGCTCGCCAGAAGTTTCCTGCCGCCGCAGGTCTTCTACAACCACGACACGCTGTTTCCCGAGCCTCCTTACGGGCGCAGCGGCATCAGAAGTACGCTGAAAACGTTTCTTAATCTTCCACCAGGCTCCCTCAATCCAGCTGCATACCCTGCGAGTGGGTCGGTTGGCAGCATCAAGTGGCGTCTGCTGGCGCCGACCCACGCCGAAATATCTTCCGCCTACGTGAAGGGGAGGCGGAATGAGGCGTCCGCAGTCGTAGAAGTGCTGGTGGGCAACGTTCGCATTCTCATCGGCGGCGATGCTGTCGCGTCCACTTGGTCGCGCCTTTTGTCGAGCGGACTGGGGCAAGCGTCCGTGTTGCGGTGGCCCCATCACGGAGCCGAATTGCACGGCGACCCAACTCTGTCAATCGCCAAGAAACTACTATCGAGCACCAATCCGGACGCCACGATTGTCTCAGTTGGGGCCGAAAACACTTACGCGCACCCTCACCTCGGGGTGATTTCTGCCGCAGCAAGCGTTTCTGAGGTTGCCTGCACGCAACGGACGTCGGGATGCAGCGGATGTCCGGCGAGTGGTCACACCTACTGCGGGTCTTCGTTGCTCATGCAAGTGTTCACGCTCCGCCACACGCTCAAGCCGACCGTCGTCTGAGGGCGGCCCTTCCGAGGTGAGACCCGCCGGCGTAGTGCAAGTCGCAAGAAGCTTCATGCGTCCAGGCCGCCTGCGATCTTCGTCCGCGAGCGCCGAGGTGTGAGGCCCCGCGTCGTGTACTGGCGAGGTCTGCCAAGTCTTCGCTGGGTCTCTCACGGCCCCGTGGTGAACCGACGCTTCCCCGTGCATCACCTCAGGCGCGTCGTCCCGCTCTGACGGGGCTCTGGCAGCGCCCGTGGCGAACCGACAGTTCGCTGTGCGCCACCTCAGGCGCTGCCAAGTCCCGCTCTAACGGGACGACCTCCCGAGGGCACTCATAGGGCACAGCCAGCCGTATACGGCTGCTCACGGCCGGACACAGCCGGACCAGTAGCGCGCGACCCGAAGGCCAAGCGAATCCGCATCGTTGCAGGTCAGACCCACAAAACCCCAGGTGCGGAGGGCGTGGGATTCGAACCCACGAGACGGGAGTGGGTACCCGCCCAACGGTTTTCAAGACCGTCTCCATCGGCCACTCGGACAGCCCTCCTGGGCACCCCAGTGTGCCGGACCGTCTGAGGACCAGGCCACGTGCGCGTAGGGAACGGCCGTCGCTCAGCTGCCGCGACGCGCGGCTCGGCGCGCGACCCGGCGCCGGTGGCGGCGCAGCACCCCGAGCCCGATCCAGACCAGCGACCCGAGCACGGCAGAGACGAGCACGAGCAGCCACAGCGGCCACGTGAAGCTCCACAGCAGGAACGTCAGCGTCGCGTCGTCGCGGTTCTGCGCCATGAACACGACCAGCCCGGCGACGCCTCCCCCCGTCGCGATCGTGCCGCCGCTGAGCCCGGCCCGCCCCGCAGCCGGCGGCCCGTCCGACGGTGTAGGCGGAACGACGTCCGGTGCGCTCATCGCAGACCTCCTCAAGGGCGGGGTCGCGACAGAGTGTCCTCAGGATGTCGCGGACCTCACCTCACCCCTCGTAGGTGAACCGTTCTCCGCGAGCAGAGCACCGGTCCTGGTCGACCGGGGGCGACTCAGCCGAGCGGGGCTACGGCGACGCCGTCGTCGGCTCGGGCCCGACCGGCCACGACGTGCGCGGGGCTCGGCCGCCCGAGCGCATACCCCTGACCGAGGTGGCAGCCGTCGGCCCGCAGCGCCGGCAGCGTCGCGAGGTCCTCGACGCCCTCGACCACCACGCGCAGCCCGAGCGCCCGGCACATCGCGAGCACCGAGCGCAGCAGCTGCCGACCGCCCTCGGCCTCCGACCTCGCGACGAACGACTTGTCGATCTTCACGACGTCGACGGGCAGGTCCGCCAGCTGCGACAGCGACGACTGGCCCGTGCCGAAGTCGTCGAGCGCGACCCGCACGCCCGTCGCGCGCACGGCCTCGAGCACGGCCACCGCCGTCGCAGGGTCCGGCGCGACCGCACTCTCCGTCACCTCCAGGCACAGGTCCGCCCCCGTCAGGCCGTGCCGGGCGAGCGAAGCAGCCACCAGGGCGGGCAGCCCGACGGTCAGGTGGCGCCGGGACACGTTGACGCTCACCTGCGGCACGTCCGCCCCACCGCGCCGCCAGGCGGCGAGGTCCGCGCACGCGTGGTCGAGCACCCACTCGTCGACGGCCGTCATGAGCCCCGTCGCCTCCGCGACGGGCACGAACACGTCGGGCGGCACTGCCGAGCCGTCCTCGCGGAACCAGCGCAGCAGCGCCTCGACGCCCGACAGCGAACCGTCCGCCAGGTCGACGATCGGCTGGTAGTGCAGCGTCAGCCCGCCGGCGTCGAGCACCTGCCGGAGCTCGGCGACGATCTCGGCCCGTGCGGCGGCAGCCTCGTGCATGGACGGGTGCGCCCACACCAGCCGGTCCCGGCCGGCCTCCTTGGCCGCGTACATCGCGAGGTCGGCGTCGCGCAGCGTCGCCTCGGGCCCGTCCGCGTGCAGCGGCGCGAGCCCGATGCTCGCCCGCACCGCCAGCGGGCGCCCGGCCACGCTCATCGGCCGCCGCAGCGCCTCGAGCACCCGTCGGGCGACGCCCTCCGCGGCGGCCGCGTCGTGCAGCACGAGCACGAACTCGTCACCGCCGACCCGCGCCACGAGGTCCGGCGCGCGCACGCAGCCGCGCACGGCGCCGGCGACCGCGACGAGCAGCCGGTCACCGACGAGGTGGCCGAACGTGTCGTTGACCTCCTTGAACCCGTCGAGGTCGACCATCGCGACCACCGGCACCGGGTCGGCGCCCGCCTCGTGGACGCGGCGCAGCTCCGCACGCGCGGCGGCCAGGTTCGGCAGGCCCGTGAGGGAGTCGTGGGAGGCGTCGTGCCGCAACCGCTCGGCCAGCACGTACGACTCGTGGACGTCGCGGGTGTTGCACACCACGCCGGCGACGCCCGGCTCGTCGAGCAGGTTGCGCACGACCGACTCGCACCAGCGCCACGACCCGTCGGCGGCTCGCAGCCGCACGTGCACGCGGCCGGGCTCGCCGGGGTCCGCGGTGAGCGCACGGCGCAGGTCCCTCACGACGGCGACGTCGTCGGGGTGCAGCAGCTCGCGCGGGTGCGTGCGCCGCAGGTCCTCGAGGTCGAGACCGGTGAGGGTGGTGACCGCCGGGCTCGACCAGCGGATCGTGCCGTCGACGTCGTGCAGGGTGATGAGGTCGCTGGAGCTCACGACGAGGGAGCGGAACAGCGCCCGGCTCTCGCGCACGCGGCGCAGCGCGCCGCCCCGGTCCCGGTGCGCGACCAGCTGTCGGGCGAGCATGGCGGTCACGAGCACGGCGGCGAGCAGGACGGCCGAGGCGTCGAGCTGCCCACGGACCACGGCGGCCGACGAGCCCGTCACGATGGCGGCCAGCACCGCGAGGTACGGCACGCACGCCCACCACGCGGACCCCTCCCCGCCGTCGGCGACGGCGCGCGGCGACGCGTCGGCCCGCACGGCGGCGAGCAGCAGGAGCAGGATGCCGCCCTCGGCCAGCACGCCGACCCAGCTGTCGGGCCGGTAGGCCCCCTGCACCGTCAGCACGGTGTACGCGACGTCGGAGACGCCGTAGGCGGTGACGCCGGCCGCGATGAGGGTGAGCTCGCGCCGCGCACGCGGCGCGACCCGCAGCATCATGCCGGCGGCCGTCGCGGCGACGAGCACGTCGGTCGCGGGGTACCCGACGGCGGTCACGAGGGTGGCGAGCGGCAGCCCGCCGACCCCGGCCGGCTCGAGGAGCACCGTCCACAGCACGAACCACAGCGCGCTCGCCGCGACGACCCCGTCGAGCAGGACGCGTGTCCACGACCCCTCGTCGTCGTCCCGCAGCGGGTAGCAGAGCAGCCCGGCGACGCACAGGGGCAGGAAGGCGAAGTGCACGACGTCCGCCAGCGACGGCACCGGCGGGTCACCGTCGTGCGCGAGCCGGATGACCGTCGCGAGCACGCCCGCAGCCGCGGTCACGACGAGGCACGCCGCCAGCAGCGCACGCGCCCTCCGGAACGCGCCGCGCGCCTGCCGGGCGCGGACGGCCATCACGGCGGCCGCGGCCAGCACCGTCGCGCACTGCACGACGTACGACACGACCGCGCCGGACGCAGGGGGCAGCGGCCGCAGCAGGAGCACCGCGGCGACACCGAGCCAGCCGAGTGCGAGGCCCACCTCGAGCAGACGCACGCCTGGACGGACGGGTCGATCTGGATGCGGACCGGCGGGCAGACCCGCGGGCCGGTCCCTCACGGGGCGGGTGGTGCTCCCGCCGCGCGCTGCCGCCACTCCGACCCCCGTCACCATCCGTGGACCGCAGGGCGCGGCCGGTTCACCCCACAGGTCGGCAGCGGCGGGGCGGGAGCACACCGGCGGAGGTGGCGCTCACCCGCACGGAGCACCACGCGCAGAGGAGGCCGGTCGCCGCCTGCCCGGACGACACGGACCTTGAGCCCCCGTCGGGGTGAGGTGTCCCACAGCAGGACTTCAACCTACGACCTCGTAACCTACGCATCCGTAGGTTATGGTCGAACCAATGGCACTCCTCCGAACCTCGCCGGACCCCCGGCCGGCCCGTCGGCAGAGCCGCCGGCCCGCCGGCGTCGCGACCTCCGGGCAGCGGCTCGTCACCCTCGCCCGGCGCGTCGCCGGTGCCGCGCTCACCCCGCTGGTCCCGGACGACTACCTCGACCTCGTCGCCCCGCTGCGCTCCGGCGCCCCGCTCCGGGCCCGGGTCGTCGACCTCGTCCGCGAGACCCCCGACGCCACGACGGTGCGGCTGCGCCCCGGGCGCGACTGGGCCGGCCACGTGCCCGGGCAGTACGTGCGGATCGGCATGGACGTCGACGGCGTCCGCCGCTGGCGCGCCTACTCCCTCACCTCGCTCGTCGACGCCCCGGACGGGCTCGTCTCGATCACCGTGAAGGCGATCCCGGACGGCCTCGTGAGCGGCCACGTGCGCGACGGGCTGCGCCCCGGGGCGCTCGTCCACCTCGACCAGGCGACGGGCGAGTTCACCCTCGGCGCGCACCGCGGCCCGACGCTGTTCCTCACCGCGGGCTCCGGCGTCACCCCGGTCATGGGCATGCTGCGCAACCACCTCGCCGAGCTCGACGACGTCGTCGTCGTGCACTCCGCGCCCACGGCGGCCGACGTCGTGTTCGGCCCGCAGCTACGCGCGTGGCACGCCGAGGGCCGGCTGCGCCTCGTGGAGCGCCACACCGCGACCGACGGCATCCTCCGCCCGACCGAGCTCGACGACGTCGTGCCTGACTGGCGCCAGCGCGAGACGTGGGCGTGCGGGCCGACCGCGCTGCTCGACGACGCGGAGGCCCACTTCGAGGCGGCCGGCGTGGCCGGGCGCCTGCACACGGAGCGCTTCCGCCCGACGGTCGTGGCGGCGGGCGAGGGCGGCACCGTCACCTTCACGCGCAGCGGCACGACCGTCGACGCCGACGGTGCCTCGACCCTGCTCGACACCGGCGAGGAGGCGGGCGTCCTGATGCCGTCCGGCTGCCGCATGGGCATCTGCTTCGGCTGCGTGGCCGGGCTGCGCTCCGGCGCGGTCCGCGACCTGCGCGACGGCGAGCTCACCACGGCCGTCCCCGAGGACGGCATCCGCATCCAGACCTGCGTCTCGGCCGCCGCCGGGCCGTGCGAGATCGACCTCTGAGACCTGCACCTCTGAGACCTGCACCACCGAGACCCCAGGAGAACACCGTGGCCACGAGCACCCGGCTGTCCACCGTCACCACCGAGCGCACCTTCGTGCCGAAGCCGTCGGGCAAGCCCGACCCCACCGCGCACCTGTCCGCCGAGCAGGTCGAGGCCCTGGGCCGCGAGCTCGACGCGCTGCGACAGGAGGTGTTCGACTCGCGCGGGGAGGCCGACGCCGCCTACATCCGCCGCGTCATCACGGCGCAGCGCGCGCTCGAGCTCGGCAGCCGCGCCGTGCTGCTGTTCTCGCTGTTCCCGCCGGCGTGGATAGTCGGCACCGCCGGCCTGAGCGTGGCGAAGATCCTCGAGAACATGGAGATCGGGCACAACGTCATGCACGGCCAGTGGGACTGGATGCGCGACCCGAAGATCCACTCGACGGCGTGGGAGTGGGACAACGCCTCCCCGTCGGACCTGTGGAAGCACAGCCACAACGAGCTGCACCACACGTTCACCAACGTGCTCGGCCGCGACAACGACCTGGGCTACGGGATCATGCGCGTCGACGAGGACCAGAAGTGGTACCCGTCGTTCGTCCTGCAGCCGCTGTGGAACTTCCTCAACGCGTGCTTCTTCGAGTACGGCATCGCGGCGTACGACCTCGAGCTCGGCAAGCACCTGCACAACAAGACGACGGACGACCCGACCTTCCGCAAGAACACGAAGGCCGTCCTGCACAAGATCCGCCGGCAGATGACGAAGGACTACGTCGTCCACCCGCTGCTGAGCGGCCCGTCGTTCCTCCACACCCTCGCGGCGAACGGCGTCGCGAACCTCGTCCGCAACCTGTGGACCCACTCCGTGATCATGTGCGGTCACTTCCCCGAGGGCGTCGAGACCTTCGCCAAGGAGTCGATCGACGGCGAGACGCGCGGCGAGTGGTACCTGCGCCAGATGCTCGGCTCGGCGAACATCCGCGGCTCCAAGGCCATGCACATCGCGACCGGCAACCTGTCGCACCAGATCGAGCACCACCTCTTCCCGGACATGCCGAGCAACCGGTACCACACGATCGCCCCGCAGATCCGCGACATCTGCGAGCGCTACGGCATCTCCTACGTGACCGGCACGCTGCCGCAGCAGGTCGCCTCCGCGTGGCGCGAGGTGTTCCGCATGTCGCTGCCCAACGACACGAGCGCCGCGCAGACCGCCGCGATGCTCGCGAAGGGCGCGGCCCGCTCGGTGCGCTCCCGCGTGGGGGCGGCCGTGCGGCGCCGGACCGGCGCCTCCCGCACGCCGCAGGCCGGGGCCCCGGCTCCCGGCCCCGTCTCCCCCGCGCTGCAGCCCGCCGCCTGAGCGTCCGCCCGTGGTCCCGCCGGCAGGCTGGCGGGACCACGGGCGGACGGTGGTCAGGAGCCGAGGATGCGCGCCTTCTCGGCGGCGAACTCCTGGTCGGTGAGGATGCCGCTCGAGCGCAGCGCGGCCAGCCGCTCCAGCTGCTGGAGCCGGTCCTCCGTCGACGCCGGGGCCGCGGCCGGCGGCGGCGGGACGGGCGGCGGCGCGTACGCGGGCGCGTAGCCGGCGGGCGCGGGCGGCGGCTGGGCCGCCGCCTGCTCGGCCGCGAAGCGCTGCGCCTGCCGGTGCGCCACGCCGCTGCTCACGCGGGTGGCCGTGCCGCTGATGACGGCCGTGCGGGCCATGGTGCCGAGGAGGCCGGGTCGTCCGCCGCGCATCAGAACGCACCCGCCTGCAGCGCCGCGGCGAGCCGGTCGTGCGGGATGCGGTGGAACGCCGCGAGCCGTCCGGCGGAGCCCCGGACGGTCTCCGCGAAGCGGGCGGCCCACACGTTCTCCCACACGAGCACGAGGCCCGACGTGCCCGCGTCGAGGCCGTCGGCGACCTCGGCGAGGTCGGTGTCGTTGAGCAGGTCCACCCGGTCGCGCCACAGCCCCGTGTACGCCTGCCCGTCGTCGCTGTCGGCGAGCTCGGCGAAGCCGGCGCGGCCGTCGGCGTCCTTCGACACGAACGCCCCGTCGAGCAGGCGCACCGTGCCGTCCTCCTGCAGGCGCGCGAGCGCGGGGGCGACGTCCGGGTCCGGACGGGGCCGGTCGAAGACGATGACCGCGACGTCGACGGGTCCGTCGACGTCGACCGGCGACCGGTCGCGGACCTGCTGCTCGCTCACCTGGCTGCTGCTCTCGCCGCGCTGCGGACGGCCCATCGTGCGGACCCCCGCCCCGGGGCGGCCTCATCCGCCGCGGGTGAGCCGGTCGGCGCCGCTGCGCGGGGCGACCGGACGGACGGTCTCAGACGAGCTTGGGGAAGACGAGGAGCATCACGAGCCCCACGACGCCGAGCGCGAGGCCGAGCCCCATGAGCAGCTGCTGGGCCCGCAGCGTCGTGACCCGGCCGGACATCGCGACGAAGAACAGCACGGCCGCGAAGAGGACCGTCAGGACGGTGTAGTTGTCGCCGCGCTGGTTGTTCGCCAGCGCGGTCGCGAAGCGCTCCGCCGCGCGCTCGCGCAGCCGCTCGGCCTCGACCCGCTCCGGCAGCTCGTAGGACGCCAGCGCGAACGGCGACTCCGCGTCGGCGTCGACCCCGCCCGCGGCGAGCCACTCCTCGTGCGCCGACGTGAGCTCGGGCGGGAAGCGAGCGACGAGGAAGTCGGCGACGTCGTCCTGCCCGGCCCCCTCGGCGGCCACCCACTCGGTCCAGAGCCCGATGTGGTTGGAGGTCCGCACGTTGGCGGTGGCGTCGACGCGGGTCGCCTCGATGCGCGCGGACGACGCCTCGCTGAAGGCGATCGACATGGCGCCGCCCCACTTGCTCGACTGGAACGCCGACCACGCGGTGAGGATCGTCGTGAGCGACAGGACGACGACGGCGACGAGCTCCAGCCGAGCGCGGCGGGGGTCGAGCGCGGGCGCGGGCTCGCTCACGGGCCCGGGCGCAGCCAGTCGGTCGGCAGGTCCGCGCCCCCCTCCGGGGTGAGCCGGTCCCTCACCTGCAGCAGCAGCGGGTCGCCCGCGAGCGGCCCCGCGACGACCGCCTGGCCCTGGCGCAGGCTCGGCGCGAGGGCCACGAGCCCGGCCGGCACGTGGCTGAAGGACTCCAGCAGGGCCGCGGCGTCGCGCTCCCCGTTGAGGCGCATGAGCACGAGGTTGTCGCACTGGGACACGACGTCCGGGTGGACCTTGGCCGGCCGCTGGGACACCACGAGCAGGTGCAGGCCGTACTTGCGGCCCTCCCCGGCCAGCCACACGAGGTGGCTCGTGGTGGCGGCGACGACGGGGTCCGGGCTCGTGGGCGGGCAGAACGTGTGCGCCTCGTCGACGACGACGAGCACCGGCCGGCGCTCGGGGCGCCGCCGCAGCCGCCCGAGCACCATGAGGGCCGCGACCGCGCGCTCCCGGGGCTCCGCGAGGCTGCCGAGGTCGAGGACGAGGGCGCGCCGGTCGTCGTCGAGCCCGGCGAGCGGGTCGTCGGCCGGGTCGGCCCACAGCGACCAGCCGGCGAGGCCGAGGTTGTCGATGCGCAGCGCGAGGCGCCGGCCCTCCTCGGTCGCCGACGCGACCGCCGCCTCGCGGACGTCGCTGACGCCGTGGCGCGACGGCAGCCCGGCGACCACCTGCAGGAGCGCGTGGTGCTCCTCGAGGTCGCCGACCGGGTCCAGGCCGAGCACGAGCGCCTGCTCGGTGGGCGCGAGGTCGCTGAACCAGCCGCGCAGCGGCGGCGACCCGCCGCGCGAGGCGACTCGCACCCGGCCCGCCTCGCGGCCGTGCCGCGCGCGCTCGGCGTCGTCGGCGGGGGCGTCGTCGCGCAGCCGGCCGAGGTGGACGTGGTCGGAGTTCGGGTCGAGCACGAGCAGCGGCAGGTCGGTCTGGAGCAGGACGCGCTCGAGGAGGACGCCGGTCGCGTACGTCTTGCCCGACCCGGACTGCCCGCACAGGAACGTGTGCCGCGTGATGCCCTTCGCGCGCAGCGGCGCCTCGCGCTCCGGGGCCGTCACGAGCCGCCCGAGGGCGAGCGTCGGCGCCCCGCCGCGCCGGGCCGCGAGCACCTGCTCGACGAGGTCGTCGGGTGCGGGGGCGAGGTCGGCGTCGGCGAAGCCCACCGCGGGCGGGCGCGGGTCGACCGTGCCGTCCTCGGCCACGGCGGCGAGCACCGTCCCGGCCCCGGACACCACCCGGACCGGCAGCGCGACCTCCACCCCCTGCACGACGCCCGCGAGCTCGTCACCGGCCTCGCCGAGCGCCCCCCAGTCCAGGGAGAACGTGCCGACCGGCGCCCGCTCCTCGTGCCGCTCGTGCACCTGCCCGACGACGCGCCGGCGGGCGCGGCCGACCCCGGCTCCCGCGTCCGTCCCGACGTCGATGACGACGTAGCCGCCGGTCGGCAGGTCGTCACCGTGGGAGGCGCGGAAGGCGAACACGGCGCCGTCGACCGACCACGCCGTCGGCGACAGCCGCATGCGCTCGACGAGGCGCCGGCGCAGCGTCTCGGCCGCCGGGAGCGCGCCGCTCCCGGCCGGGGCGTCCGACACCGGGCCGCCTCAGGCCTGGCTGTCCTCGAAGACCTCGCGCAGCCGGGCCTCCTGGTCGCCGTCGAGGTTGGTGTGGAGCAGCTCCATGCGCTGGCCGGTGAAGGCCTCCTTGACGCGGTCCTGGACCGCGTCGGAGCTGAGGAGGAACAGCGCCGACGTGCCCGGCGTGACCTCCTCGCGGACCCGGCGGATGAAGCCGTCGTCGATGCCGACGTCGGTCAGCGAGCCCGACAGCGCCCCGACGGCCGCCCCCATCGCCGCCCCGAGCAGCGGGATGAAGAAGATGAGCCCGAACAACATGCCCCAGAACATGCCGCCGAGCGCGCCGGCCCCGGCGAGGTCGTGGAGCTGCGCCGTCCTCGGCTTCTTCTTGCCCTCCTCCCACGACACGACCGCGGCGTCGTGCACCTGGATGAGGCCCTGGCTCTGCAGGTCCCTGAGCGTGGCGCTCGCGTTGCGGGCGCCGTCGGCGGAGTCGAACTTCCATGCGGTGAGAGTGGCCATGCCCGCACCCCACCCCAGCCGTCGTCCGGGACGCCTCACCCGTCGCGGGTGATCGCCCTACGGGGGCGCGGCACCTAGCGTCGCTGCCCATGAGCACGCCCGGCGCGCTGCCGTCCGAGCGGTCCGTGCTGCGGCGCCTGGGGGTCGCGTCGTGGTCGTGGCTCGGCATCCTCGCGCTCGCCGCGGTCGTCGTCCTCGCGCTGTCGGCCGTCGCGGGGCTCGTCGTCCCCTTCGTCGTCGCGGTCGTCGTCGCGGCCCTCCTCGTGCCGCTCGTCGACGCGCTCGAGCGCCGCGGGGTGCCGCGCGTCGCCGGGGCGCTGCTCGTCCTCGCCGGGTTCCTCCTCGTCGTCGTGCTCGTCGCCGCGCTCTCCGTCGCCGCGGTGGTCTCGCAGTGGTCGGTGGTCACCGCCGACCTCGGCGACGGGCTGCGCGCCTTCTCCGCGTGGCTGGAGGAGCGCGGCGTGGAGGTCGCCTCGCCGGTCGCCCTGCTCCGCCTCGGCCTCGGCTTCCTCGGCGGCCTCGCGGCCGGGCCGACGAGCGCGGTCGCGGGCGCGCTCGCGTCCGCGACCGCGTTCCTCGTCGGGACGGGGATCGCGCTGTTCCTCCTCTTCCTGCTCCTCACCGACTGGCCGCGGCTCGTCGGCTGGCTGTCGCAGCGGCTGTGGCTGCCCGCGGACGTGGGGGCGGGCGTGGTCGAGGACGTCCTCGCGCCGCTGCGCAGCTACTACGTGGCCCTCACGCTCTCCAGCGCGATCGTCTCGGTCGTCATCGCGCTCGCGGCGTGGCTGCTGGGGGTGCCGCTCGCCCTCGCGATCGGTGTCGTCACCTTCGTGACGTCGTACGTGCCGTACCTCGGCGCCATCGCGTCGGGTGCCTTCGCCGTGCTCGTCGCGTGGGGGGCCGCCGGCCCGACCGAGGCGCTCGTGCTGCTCCTCGTCGTGCTCGCCGTGCAGAACGTCGTGCAGTCCGTGGTCCAGGCGAAGCTCACCGGCGCCGCCCTCGACCTGCACCCGGTCGTCACGTTCTCCGCGACGATCGTCGGCGCGGCGGTGGCCGGCGTGCTGGGCGCGTCGCTCGCGGTGCCGGTCGTCGCCGCCGTGCGACGGGTCGTGGCGCGGCTGCGGACGTGGCGGGACGGGCAGGTCGCGGCGTCGTAGGCGGCCCGGTCGACCCCTTCCCGTCAGCCCTTCGTGTGCTTACGATCACCCATGGCCTCGGCCCGTCAGGGGGACGGCCGGCGCGACCTCCGGGGCGTGACGGCCGTGCGGTCGATCCCGGCGGCGCGGGTCTCGCTGCCCCGGGTGCCGTCGTTCTCGGTCCCGCGCCCCCGGCTCGAGGCGCGCCTCGGCGAGGACGCGGGGCTGCCCCGTGACAGCGCGCTCGTGTGCGCCCCCGTCGGCTACGGCAAGACGACGCTCGTCAGCGAGTGGGCGGGGGGCCTCCGCCGCGCCGGGCACGTCGTCGCGTGGGTGTCGTGCGACGCGCGCGACGACGTCCGCGGCTGGTGGGCCACGGTGGTCGCCGCCGTGGCCGTGGGCGTCGCCCGCTCGGCCGTGCCGGAGCAGGACGCCGACGACGCGCGGTGGTGGGGCGACCTCGTCCCCCCGCCGGGGGAGGTGGAGGCGGCCTTCGTCGCCGAGGTCCTCGACCGGCTCACGGTCGACGGGCGCCCCGCCGTGCTCGTCCTCGACGACGTCCACGCCGTCGAGGACCCGGCCGTCCGGACGGCGGTCGACGACCTGCTGAGCGTCCGGCCGCCCGCCCTGCGCCTCGTCCTCGTGGGTCGCCACGACCCCCTGGTCGACGTGCACGGCCTGCGCCTGTCAGGGCGCCTCGTGGAGCTGCGCGCCGCGGACCTCGCGTGCACCCGCGAGGAGAGCGCCCGGCTGCTCGGGGCCTACGGCCGCACGCTCTCGGCGGGCAGCACGGACCTGCTGCACGAGCGGACGGAGGGCTGGCCGGCGGGCCTGCGCCTGGCGTCGCTGTGCCTGGAGCACGAGCCCGACCCCGACGAGGCGGTCCTGCGCTTCACGGCCGACACGAGGATCGTGGCGGACTACCTCATGTCGAGCGTGCTCGCGCGGCTGCCCGAGGACGAGCACCGCTTCCTGCGCCGCACGAGCATCCTCACGGAGGTGACCGCGGACCTCGCCGACGCCGTCACCGGCTCCTCGCGGTCCGCGGCGCGCCTTCACCACCTCGAGCGCCGCAACGCCCTCGTCGTGCGGCTCGGGCGGCAGGGCCGCTGGTACCGCTACCACTCCATGCTGCGGGAGTACCTCGAGGCGGACCTACGGGTGCAGGACCCCGACGGGCACCGACAGCTGCACCTGCGGGCCGCGCGCTGGTACGAGGACGACGGCCAGCCGGCGGCCGCGCTGCGGCACGCCGTCGCCTCCCGCGACCCCGGGGCGGCGCTGGAGCAGCTGCGGCGCACGGGCGTCCACCTGTTCGTGACCGGAGACGGCGCCGTCGTGGCGCGGGCCCTCGAGGCCCTCCCACCACCGGCCGCGAGGTCGGCGACGGCGCGGCTGCTGCGGGCGCTGCTCGCCCTCGACGCCGGCGAGACCGCCCGGGCCCACGCGCTGCTCGCCGAGGAGGCGCAGGACGCGGGCGACGACGGCCGGGGCGCGGCGGACGACGACCCGGCCGCGCCGGTGCGCTCCGACGCGCACCTGCGGGTGACGGCCGGGCTGTGGCGTCGCCGCGTGGACGGCGACCTGTCCGCGCTCACGCCGCAGGCGCTGCTCGCGCACCTGGACGCCGGGCTCGAGCCCGACCTCGCCGCGCTCACGGCGCTCCAGGTCGGCCCGCTGCTCGTGGGCCTCGACGCGACGGCCGAGGCCCGGCGCGTCCTCGGCGCGGCGCTCGACCACGCGAGAGCCGCCGGGAACGCCTACCTCGAGCTGGAGTGCCTCAACCGGCTGGCCGGTGCCGCCGCCGCCGCGAGCGACCTCGAGGGGACGCGGTCG
The DNA here is from genome assembly GCF_037153975.1 of Aquipuribacter sp. SD81. Lineage (NCBI taxonomy): Bacteria > Bacillati > Actinomycetota > Actinomycetes > Micrococcales > Intrasporangiaceae > Aquipuribacter > Aquipuribacter sp. SD81. Next base: position 27,066 of record NZ_JBBAYJ010000016.1, on the reverse strand, counting down.
TGGGCGACCGCCGCCATCGCCGTGGCGGAGCGCCGCGGCTGGTCGTCCTCGCCCCGGCTGGCGTACGCCTACGGCCTGGCGGCGTGGGGGTGCCACCTCGGCGCGCAGCCGGAGGAGGCCCGCCGCCTCGCCGGGCGGGCGGTCGCGGTCCTGCGCCCCGGGGTCGACCCGGAGGTCGACGGCGCGGCCCGCTGCGTGGAGGCCGTGGTCCGCGCCGACGCCCCGTCGGGGCGTCGCGCGGCGCTGGACGACCTGCGGCGGTGGTGGGTCGCGGCCGAGGGCCTCGACGTCAGCCGTGCGCTCGTCGCGCTCGCCGGTCTCGGCGAGCTGCACGCCTGCCTGCGGTCGGGAGCGGTGGACCGGGCCGCGGAGGTCGTCCGCCGGTCCGGGTCCCGGCTCGGGGCGGACGGGGACGCGGCCGTGCTGGCCGCCGTCCTCGACCTCGCCTGCGGGCGGACGGACGACGCGCACCGGCGCGTGCGGGAAGCGCTGCACGAGGGGACCGCCCTCGTGACCGTCACGTGCCGGCTGACGGCACACCTCGTCGAGGCCGTCGCCGCGCACCGGCAGGGTCGCACGGCCGCCGCGGAGGCGGCCGTGCTCGACGGCGTGGAGCTGACGGCGCGCACCGGCTGCGTGCGGCCCTTCGTCGACCTGCGCCGCGACGTGCGCGACGTCCTCGTGCCCCTGGCCGGCCGGGCCGGAGCGCAGGAAAGCACCCTCGGCGCCGTACTCGCCTCCCTCGGCGCCGAGGAGGCGGGCGCGGAGCCGCCCGCCCTCACCCAGCGCGAGCGGGACATGCTGCGGGAGCTGCCGAGCCTGCTGCAGCTGGACGAGATCGCCGAGCGGCACCAGGTGAGCGTCAACACGGTCAAGAGCCACGTCCGCACCCTGTACCGCAAGCTCGGGGTGTCCTCCCGGCGCGACGCCGTCACCGCCGCCCGCCGTCACGGGCTGGTCTGAGCCGTTCATCTGCCGCGGGTGAGGCGCGCCGTCGCGCACCCCGAGCACGCTGGGCCGGTGGCAGGCACGGCGACGCGGTACGAGTTCCTGGTCCCCGGGGAGCTGTCCGAGTCCGTGCTCCAGGCGTTCCCGTCGCTGCAGGCGACCCGCGGCCCCGCCGGGGGGACCGTGCTGTACGGACCGGTCCGCGACGAGTCGGAGCTGAGCGGACTGCTCCAGCGCTTCGCGTCTCTCGCCGTCCGGGTGGTCGAGGTCCGGCAGCTGCCCGACTGAGCCGAGGGGTCAGGCCGGTCGGGGACCGGGCGCGCCGGCCGCACCCGCCCGGCGCTCGCGGCGGCGGCCGAGCTCGGCGGCCGTGGCGAGCAGCGCCACCGGGACCACGAGGGCGGCCACGAGCGTCGACACGAGGGCGTCACCGCCGAGCGACGGGGCGACGACGAGGGCCGCGGCGATGTTGCGCTGCGCCGCCGCCAGACCGAGGACCGCCCGCTGCCCGGCACGCGAGGCGGGCACGAGGAGCGCTCCGGCCACCAGCGACAGGGCGAGCAGCAGGCCGCACGCGAGGAACAGGAAGCTGCCGACCGACCCGAGCACGTCCCGCCACGTCACGAGCAGACCCGCGCCGACGCCGACGAGGAGGGCGCTGCTGCTCGCCTGCCCCAGCGGGCCCACGAGCACGCCGGCCAGGCGCGGCCACCGGGACCGGACGAGCACCCCGACGGCCAGCGGCAGGAGCATCGTCACGACGAGGGACCCCGCGATCCCCGCCGCGGACACCGCGGCGCCCGGCAGGAGCAGCGGCACCACGAGCGGCGCGTACACGACGGTGGCGCCCATGAGCAGCACCATCGACGCGGCGGCGAGCGCGAGGTCGCCGTGCGCCAGCTGCGCGAGCCTCGGCAGGAACGGCGCCCCGGCGCAGCAGCCGAGGAGGACGACGGCCGCGGCGTCGGCGTCGTCGAGCGGGAGCACGAGCACGAGGCCCGCACCCACGAGCGGAACGAGCACGAAGTTGACGAGCAGCAGCGCGGCGACGAGGCGCCCGTCGCGCAGCGGCCGCAGCACCGGCCCCGGCTCGAGCGCGAGGCCGGTGGCGAGCATGCTCGCGACGACGAAGCCGAGCAGGGCCGCCTGCGCGACGTCGACGAGGAGCCCGGGCCCGGTCACGGCGGCCGCCCGGCGCCGGTCGCCGGTTCGCTCGTGACGGGTGATCCGCCGGGCGCGACCACGTCCTCGACGTCGCGGCCGAGCGGCAGCCCGACGCCCGTCTCCTCGCCCGCGGCCCGCAGGGCGTCACGGACCTGGCCGGTCGCGCCCGCGACCACCAGCCGCCGTCCCCTGGACGCGAGGTCCCGCGCCACGTCGGTGAGCATGACGGCCCCCTGCACGTCGACGAAGGGGACGGCGGCCGCGTCCAGCACCACGAGGTCGGCCTCCGTGGCCTCGAGCCGGTCCCGCACCCCGTCGCTCACCGCGTACCAGAGCGCCCCCTCCAGCCGCAGGACGGTGGTCCCGGGCACCGGTCGCGCCGCCGGGTGGCGGTCGACGTCGAGCCACCGCGTGCCCCCGCCGGGCAGCCGCAGCGCGCCGAGCTCGGCGACGCGGGGCCGACCGGCCCGCAGGAGGAGCAGCACCGCGGAGACGACGACGCCGACGAGCAGCCCGGCCAGCGTGTCGAGGAGCAGGACGCCGGCGAGGGTGGCGACGGCGGCCGCGAGGTCGGGGTGCGCGAGCGGGGAGCGCCGCCCGCCGAGGTGGCGCGCCCAGTAGCGCGACAGCCGCGCCACCCCGCGGACGTCGACGAGCCGCCACACCGCGACCACGACGACGGCGGCGAGGGTGGGCTCCGGCAGCGGCCCGAACACCGGCGCGAGGAGGACGACGGTGAGCAGGGTGAGGACGCCGGCCACGAGCCCGCCGGCCCGGGTGCGGACCCCCGCGGCCGTGGCGACGGCCGTCTTCGACAGCGACCCGTTCACCACCATGCCGCCGCAGAGGCCGGCGCCGGCGTTCGCCGCCCCGAGCGCGAGGAGCTCCCGGTTCGCGTCGACGTCGCGGGCGCCGGGGGAGGCCTTGGCCGCGCCGAGGCCCTCGACGAAGCCGACGAGCACGATGCCGACGGCCGCCGCCAGCAGGTCGCCGTACACCGCGAGGCCGAGGCCGGGCGGCCCCACCGGGCCGAACCCCCGCTCGATCCGGCCCACCACCTCGACCCCGCGCCCGGACAGGTCGAGGGCCGCCGACAGCGCGACCGCGGCCGCGACGACGACGAGCGGGGCGGGCAGGCGCGGGACGGCCCGTTCGAGGGCGACGAGCAGCACGAGCGACCCCAGCCCGACCGCGAGGGGCAGCCACGACACCTGCGGCAGCGCCCGCAGCAGGGCGAGCAGCTCGCGCACGAACCCGTCGGCGTCGGTGTCCACCCCGAGCAGCGCCGGCAGCTGGCCGACGACGATGGTGAGCGCGACGCCGACGACGAACCCCTTGAGCACGGGCTCGCTGATGAGCCCCGCGACGAAGCCGAGGCGCAGGAGCCCCGCGACCGCGGCCACCGCACCGACCAGGAGCGCGAGCGTCGCCGTCACCGCGACGGGGTCGGCCCCCGCGGCGACGGCGGGGCCGACGGCGACGGCCGACAGGGCCGCCGTGGCGGACATCGGGCCGACGACGAGCGCCCGCGACGTGCCGAGGAGGGCGTAGAGCACGAGGGCCGCCGGGGCCGCGTACAGCCCGACCGCCGGGGGCACCCCCGCGATGGTCGCGTAGGCCAGCGACTCCGGGACGAGGACCGCCCAGACCGTGAGCCCTGCGGCGAGGTCGGGGAGCCACCGTCGTCCCGGCCCCCGCGGCCGGGACGGCGGTCGGCGGGCGGGCACGGGGGAACCGTGCCCCGCTGCCGTCGGGGTGCGCCTCGCCCGTCGCGGATGAGCCGCGACCGCCGGCTCAGGCGATGCGCTCCACGCCCGTGTTGCTGAGCGCGTACCGCACGCCCAGCCCGGCGGCCGCCCGCCAGGCGGGCGAGGCCGCGTCGAAGGGCCGCCCGTACAGGAACGCGAAGGAGGGCGGCACCCGTCCCGTCAGCGCGGTGAGCCGGCGCACCGGCTCGCGCACCTCGCGCTCCACGGCGTCCTCGTCGAGCACCTCGTCGAGGGCGACGTGGTTCGCGGTGTGCGCGCACACGACGTGGCGGGTCGCGATGTCGGCGAGCTCGTCCCACGTCATCGCGACGCGGTCGGCGCGGCGCTCCTCGGCGAGCAGGTCGATGTCGTGCGCGTCGGCGTAGGCGACCTGCTGCTCGGGCGGCACGTCGAGGAACGAGGTGGGCGGGTGGAACCACGCGCGCAGCCCGAGCTCGTCGACGAGCGGCGCCGCGACGGTCGCGTTGTTCGCGTAGCCGTCGAAGAACGCGAGCACGATGCCCGGCTTCGGCAGGTCCCAACGACCGGTCGCGACCACGCGGTCGAGGTCGTCCGGCCCGACGCACACGTACTCGCGCGCGTAGGCGGCGAGCTGTGCGCGCAGCGCGTCGCGGCCGGACTCCGGCGTGTTGTGCCAGTTGACGACGCGCAGGAACGCCCCGGCCGCCAGCGCCCGACCGGCGTAGGCGGGGTCGGTGACGGGGCTGGCCGGGCCGCTCACCCGTCCTCCCGCAGGTGGCCGTCGGCGAGCACGACGAGGCTCGGGATGAGCCGGGCCCCGCCCGTGCGGTCCGGGGCCGGCGCCGACGGGCCGTCAGGGACGTCCGCGCTCCCCTCGCGCAGCGGCGCGAGCGCGTCGTCGTAGCGGGCGAGCAGGCCCGCGAGCACGGCCCCGTCGGCCCGCTCGCGCTCGTCGGCGACGGGCAGCACGTCGGGCGCCCCGGCCCGCGCGTCGCGCACGACGAGGACCATGGGGATGCCCTCGCGCTCCAGCGCCCGGGCGCTGCACGCGGCGTGGACCGCGAGGGGGTCCTCCGCCGGCGGCCGGCCGAGCGCGCTCACCGCAGCCCCGAGCGGGCGACGCCCTCGACGAAGAAGCGCTGGAACACGGCGAAGACGAGCAGCATGGGCAGGATCGACAGCGTCGACATCGCGAGCAGGGGGCCGTAGTCGCTGCCGAACTGCTGCACGAGGTACTGCAGCCCGACCGGCAGGGTGTAGCTGTCCGGTGTCGTGAGCACGATGAGCGGCCACACGAACTCGTTCCACCGCCACATGAACGTGAAGATCACGAGCACGGCGACGAGCGGGCCGGACAGCGGCAGCGCGACCGACCAGAACGCGCGGATGTGCCCGGCCCCGTCGACGCGGGCGGCGTCGAGGAGCTCGTCGGGGATGGCGAGGAAGAACTGCCGGGCGAGGAACAGCCCGAAGGCCTCCGCGAGCCGCGGGAGCACGACGCCCATCGGGTCGTCGAGCAGGCCGAGGGTGATGACGACCTGGAACTGCGGGATCATGATCACCTGCACCGGGACCATGAGCGTGCTGATGATGAGCAGGAACAGCAGGTCCCGGCCGGGGAAGCGCAGCTTGGCGAAGGCGTAGCCGGCGGCGAGGTTGAGCGCGACCGTCAGCGCGACCGACACCACCGCGACGACGACGCTGTTGGTGAGCCACCGGGCGAAGGGGTACTGCGACCACGGGTCGAGGTAGTTCGCGAGGTCCCACGACAGCGGCCACAGCGGCACCGGGGTCTGCGACAGCTCCGCGGTGCTCGCGACCGAGACGCGCAGCATCCAGTACATGGGGAACATGAGGAGCGCGACGAGGACGAGCGCGAGCACGAGGCGCAGCCACGGCCGCTGCCGCGCGGGGCCGCGACCGGGGCGGCGCACGGCGGCCGCGGGCCGCAGGCCCGCGCTCACGCGTCGCCCCCCCGGCGGGAGACCCGCCACTGCACGACCGTCAGCGCGAGCACGACGACGTAGATGATGACGCCGAGCGCGGCGGCGTAGCCCTGCCGCAGCTGCGTGAAGCCCTGGTCGTAGGCGTACTGCACGAGGAACGTCGTCGACGTGCCGGGCCCGCCGCGCGTGAGCACGTAGACGACGTCGAAGGCCTGGAAGCTGAGGATGACGCTGTACACGACGAGGAACCAGGTCGTCGGCGCGAGCAGCGGCCACGTGATGCTGCGGAAGGTGCGGCCGGGGCCGGCGCCGTCGACCGCCGCCGCCTCGTAGACCTCGCGCGGGACGCCCTGGAGCGCGGCGAGGTAGACGACCATGGCGAACCCGACGCCCTGCCACGTGACGACCACGACGACGCTCGCGAGCGCCGCCGTGCCGCTGGACTGCCAGTCGACCTGCGGCAGGCCGAGCGTCCCGGCGACCTGGTTGACGACGCCGCGGATGGGGTCGAACAGGCGGAGGAAGATCACGCCGGCCGCGACGCCGGACACGACGACGGGCACGTACACGAGGGCCCGCAGCAGCCCGCGCGCGGGCAGCGCGCGGTTGAGCAGGACGGCCGCGAGCAGGCCGAGGGCCATGCCGAGCGGGACCGTCAGGACCGTGAAGACGATCGTGTTGCCGAACGCCTTCCAGAAGACGGGGTCGCCCGCGATCTCCGTGTAGTTCTCGCCCCCGACCCACGTCATGGGGCCGAAGCCGCCCCACTCGTGGAGGCTGAACCACAGCGTGAGCGCGAGCGGCACGAACATGAAGACGACGAAGACGAGCGTCGCCGGGGCCGCGAGCAGCGCGCCTGCGACCGCCTCGGCCCGTCGCGCGGTCGGGCGCAGGACGCCGCGCCGGCCCGTGGGCCGCACCTGCGGCCCACGGGGTCCCTGCGGCAGCAGCGCCGCCGTGGGGGTCGTCACGCCTGCGCGGCGACCGCGGCCTCGATGTCGGCGTTCAGCACCTCGACGACCTCGTCGGTGGAGCTGTCCTCCGACCCGAGGTACTGGTCGAGGTTGTCGACGAGCGCCTGGTTGATGCCCGGGAACGCCGGCGACACCGTGGTGAGGACGAGGTCCTCGGGGAAGGTGGTCGCCTGCTGCTGGAACACCGGCAGCAGGTCGGGCCGGACGCCGAAGGCGAGCTCGGCCTCGGCGAGGTCGTTGCGGACGGGCAGCACGGTCGTCTGCTCGCAGAAGTACTGCATCTGCTCGGCCTCGCCGAGGAAGCGGGCGAAGGCGGCCGCGGCCTGCGGGTCCCGGGACTGCTCGGTGACGACGACGGCGTTGCCGCCGAGGTCGGCGGCGGCCGCGACGTCCTGCGGCAGGTAGGTGACGCCCCACTCGAAGCGGCCGTCGATGGCGGCCTCGAGGCTCGGGACGAGGAAGTCCCCGGTCTGGATCATGGAGATCTGGCCGGTCGGGAAGATCTCGTCGGGGTAGGTCGGGCGGCGCACGAGGACGCTCGGCTCGTGCAGGCCGTCGGTGTAGAGGCCCTTCGTCCACTCCAGGGCCTTGCGCGCCTCGGGCGACCCGAGCGCGGCGGTGTCGCCGTCGAGCACCTGCCCGCCCGCCTGGTACAGGGTGTTGAACCAGCGGAAGGCCCCGAAGGCCTGGTAGTTGAAGGCGAAGGGAGCACCGGGGATGTCGGACTCGCGGAGCATGGTGAGGACCTCGACGAGCTCCTCCCACGTCCACGCCTCCTCCAGGCTCTGCGGCACCGACGTGACGCCCGCGGCCTCGAGGTGCTCGACGTTGAACGCGAGCGCGGAGGTGTCGGTGTGGTGGGGCACGCCGACCGGGACGCCGTCGGACTGCACGGCCGCCCACAGCGCGGGCAGGAACTCCTCGCCGTAGGAGGCGTCGAGCGTCCCGGACAGGTCTGCGAGGACGCCGCGCGAGGCGTAGCCGCCGACGTCGGTGTAGGAGACGCGGAACAGGTCGGGCGCCTGCCCGGCCTGCAGCCGGCGGTCGACGACGGTCCGGATCTGGTCGTACGGCAGGTTCTCGATCGTGACCGTCACGCCCTCGGCCTCGGCGAAGCGGTCGGCGATCGTCTGGAACGCGGCGATCTCGGCGTCGCTGCCCCACGTGGTGAGGGTGAGCTCGCCGGAGCCGCCCGCCGCGGCGCTGCCGCCCGCGCTGCCGGCCGGGGCCGGGGTGTCCGAGCTGCAGGCCGCCAGGCCCGCCCCGACCGCGCCGATGGTCGCCCCGTAGCCGAGCCCCCGTACGAACGTGCGCCTGCTGACCGTCATCGTCGTCCCTCCGGTGGACGCCCCGCCAGGCCTGTCCCGCGGCGCCGTCGGCGCACCGTAACCCGCGGCCCCGAGGCCGACATCTCGGACGAGGGCCTCAGCGCGCGGCGAGGTGGCGACCGGGCTCGCGGTACAGCGCGTACAGCGGCCCGAGCAGCGCCGCGGCCCGGGCGCGCGAGAACCACACCGGTCCGCCCAGCCGCTCGACGGCGTCCGGGTGCAGCCGCACCGGCACGGCGTCGGTCGGGGCGCCCGGGCCGTCCGGAGGACCGAGGCCGACGAGGCCGGCCACTCGCTCGTCACCCGTCGCCTGCATCGCGAGGAGCCGCGCAGCCCCGCGCTCCCCGAGGCGCCCGTACGAGAGGTTCTCGACCTCCAGACCCGGCACGACGACCTTGCAGGCGTGCACGCGGGGCGCGTCGTCCTGCGGCGGGGTGACGTCGACGACGACCACGTCGAGACCCGCACCCGCGAGCCGGTCCGCGACGAGGGCCGTCACCCGGGGCCACGCGGTGGTGCCCGCGAGGTCGGGCCGAGCCGGCAGGTCGGTGACGGGTGTCCGCTCGCGCTCGAGGAACGACGTCGGCGCGAGCAGGTCCGCGAGCGCAGCGGCGTCGAGCGCGCACCACGCGCGCATCGCCTCGAGGGCCCGGCGCTCCCCGCCCGACGGGTGGTGCGCCTCCCAGCGGGCGCGGTAGCCGTCGGGGGCGAGCGCGTCGACCGTCTCCACCGGTCCGTGGGTGAACACCTTGCGCGCCCGCGACGCCGCGAGCTCGAGGACGGCCTTGCGCACGGCGACCTCGCGGTCCGGGTGGGTGCCCTCCCCCGCGGCGGTGACGACGAGGGGGTGGACCGGCTCGACGCCGTCCTCGAGGCGGTCGCGGCCGACGGCGTACACGTTGACGACGTCGTTCTCGAGCGAGGCGAGCTTGACGGTGACGTCGACGCCCGCGGCGTCGAAGGCCGCGAGCGCGGAGCGGGTGACGGGGTCGTCGAGCAGCCCGCCGCCGGGTCCGACGTCGAGCACGTGCCCGGCGTCCAGCGCGCGGAATCGCAGCCCGTTGCCGTCGCGCTGGAGCAGCTCGAGCAGGCCGTGGCCGACCGCGCGCTCGAGCGTGTCGCCCGCGCCGAGCCCGTTGGTGACGGACGTGACGAGCCAGCCGCCCGCCGGCGCCCCACCGGGCACGTCGTCGCCGGACGTGCTGACGACCTCCGCGGGCAGCCACACCTGCTCGTGCAGCGCGCCGTCGCGCCAGCGCCGACCCGGCAGCCACCGCAACGGCCGGTCGGGGTCGGTGTCGGCGCCCGCGTCGACGGGCAGCGCGACGGGGTCGACGACCGCCTCGGCGCCGCGGGCCGCGACCATCTCCCGGGTGCTCGCGGTGACCGGGTCCGACCGCCGGACCCAGCCGGACACCTGCGCGGACTCCGTCAGCTCCCCGAGCGCCGACAGCCGTGCGGCGCGCGGGTCGGCGCCGTAGCCGATGCCCCCGCCCGGCGGCTCCTCGGGCGAGGTCGGGTACGACGACGCCGCGCGGACGGGCAGCCCGATCCGGTCGAAAGCGGTGAGGTCGACCTCGTCGAGCGTGCCGTCGGGCAGCAGGTCGAGCATGCGGCGGGCGACGGGGTCGTCGAGCAGGGCGGGCACGGGCTGCAGCGGCTGGGCGGGCACGCGCGCCAGCATCGCCCGTACCCGGCCCCGCCGCGCGGCGTCGTCAGCCTGCCGCCGCGCCCGCGGCGTACCGCAGGAGGACGACGCCGTTGCCGAAGTCCTCGACGCCGTCCAGACGCAGCGGCGTGCGCGGCGAGCCCTCGGGGAACAGGCGGATCCCCTCCCCGAGCGCGACCGGGTACTGCACGAGGTTGAGCTCGTCGACGAGGCCGTCGGCGAGCAGGGCCCGAACGAGGGTCGCGCTGCCGCTCACGTAGAGGTCGCCGTCGACCTCGTCCTTGAGCGCGCGGATGCGGTCGGCGTCGTACGGCAGCACGGTCGCCGGGCCCCAGCCGGGGTCGGCGAGGGTGGACGAGACGACGTACTTGTGCGTGTCGTTGAAGAACGGCGCGCCCGGGTCGTCCTCGACGGTCCGGGTGGACCACGCCGGGGCGAACATCTCGTAGGTGCGCCGGCCGAGCAGGATCGCGGCCGACGAACCCGTCACCTCACCGAGCGCCTTCTCCATCCCGTCGGTGAACGGGAAGTCGACCGCCCACATCGGCGTGTCGACCACGCCGTCGACGGTCGTGAACTCGTGGACCCTGATGCGTCCCATGCGGTGGTGTCCTCCTCGTCGGCACGCGTCCCTCGCGTGCGTCACGGTGCGGCAGACGGCATCCCGGCCGGGAACTCACCGGTGGCGTCCGTCCCGTCCGCCGAGCCGGCCGCGGCCCGTCGCCGCCGACCCGGCGCGGGCGTCACGGTAGGTCGTGCACGACGACCTGAGGGGGACGTGCTCCGACGGTCGCTCACGCACGACCGTGTCGTGCACGACCGACCCGTCCCACGACCGACGCGTCCCGCGACCGACCCGTCCCACGACCGACCCGTCACTTGACCGCGCCGCGCGTCACCCCCGAGATGACCCAGCGCTGCGCGAGGACGTACACGAGCAGCAGCGGCGCCATCGCCATGAGGTAGCTCGCGAAGGCGACGGTGTAGTTGGCGCTGAACTGGCTCTGGAACACGTACTGAACCAGCGGGATCGTCGCGCCGGCCGGGTCGGACACGATGACGAGCGGGAGCAGGAAGTCGTTCCACGCCCACAGGCACGTGAGGATCCCCACCGTCGCGTTCATGGGCGCGAGCAGTGGGAAGACCACCCGCCAGAAGATGGTCCACGTGCCCGCCCCGTCGACGCGCGCCGCCTCCTCGAGGCTGATGGGGATCGAGCGGATGTAGGCGACGAAGAGGAAGGCGTTGAAGCTCAGCCCGTAGACCGTGTACAGCAGGATGAGCCCGACCTGGTTGTCCAGCCCGAGCGCGGCGGTCTGCTTGGCCACCGGCAGCATGAGGATGGGGAACGGGACGAACAGCGCCGAGATGAAGTAGTAGAAGAGCACCTTGAACCGGCGGCGGTGCAGGTTGCGGGCGATCGCGTAGGCGACCATCGAGTTGGTCAGCAGCGTGAGCACCACCGCGCCGACCGTGATGAACGCCGAGTTGAGCAGCGCCCGCGGGAAGTCGGTAAGGGTCCACGCGTCGGCGAAGTTGCTCAGGCGCACCTCGCTCGGCAGGCCGAAGCCGCTGCCGCCCAGCTGGTCGGGCGTCTTGAGCGCCGTGACGACCGTGAAGTACAGCGGCACGAGGATCGTGAGCGAGAGCACGACGAGCAGCGCCGTCAGCCACCAGCTCACGCCGCTGGGGCCACGCCCGCGACGGCGTCGCGCGGCGCGTCCGGGCCGGCCGGGCAGGTCGGGCCCGTCCCGGCGCAGGCCGGGTGCCTTCTCCTCCGCGGCGGCGCTCGTGCTGACGGCCGTGGTCCCGGTCGCGCTCATCAGGCATCCACCTCCCGCCGCTGCAGGACCCGCAGCTGGACCACCGCGAAGACCATGATCACGATCATGAAGACGACCGCGTTGGCGATCTGGTAGCCGTACTCGCCGCCCTGGAAGCCCCCGCGGTAGATGACGAGGGCGACGGACTCCGTCGCGGTGCCCGGGCCGCCGTCCGTCATGGCGACGACGTGGTCGAACACCTGCAGGAACGTCTTGAGGGCGAGGACCATGTTGATGGTGAAGAACCCCGCGATGAGCGGGAACGTGATGCTCCAGAACCGCCGCCACGGCGAGGCGCCGTCGATGGCCGCAGCCTCGTACAGGTCGGGGTCGACGGTCTGCAGCCCGGCCAGGTAGATGATGATGTTGAACGCCGTCGCCTGCCACACCGCGAGCACGACGATGCCGACCCACGCCAGCGCCGGGTCGGCGAGGATCGACGTCGACAGCCGGTCGACGCCGAGCGCGGTCGCGATGGCCGGCAGCGACGTCGAGAACAGGTACTGGAAGACGTAGCCGATCACGAGGATCGCGAGGACGTTCGGAACGAAGTACAGCCCCCGCAGCGTGCGGCGGAACGCGATGCGGCCGTTCAGGCCGACCGCGAGCGCGAGGGCCAGCGCGTTGACGAGCACCGTGCTGACGGCCGCGAAGCCGAACGTGAAGAGGTACGCCGAGCGGATCCGGTCGTCGGTGACGAGCGCGGCGTAGTTGGACAGGCCGACCCAGCTGTAGTCGCCGTAGCCGGGTGAGTCGGTGAAGCTGTAGAAGATGCCCTGCAGCACCGGCAGGGTGTGGAAGACGAAGAACAGCACGACGGCCGGCAGCAGCATCCAGTAGTACGCCCGGTCGGTCGTCCGGCGCCGGCCGGGCCGCGTGCCGGGCGGGTCCGCGGTGCGCTCGGCCGGGCCTGCGCCGGTCCGACCGCCCGCGCCCCGGGTCGCGGTGGCCATCAGCCCTCCACCGCCCCGAGGCCCCAGGTGCGGCGCTGCGCGACCCGGTCCCAGGTCGTGTCGAGCGTGGCGAGCGCCTCGTCGAGGTCGCCGGTCACGAGGTACTCCTGCAGCGTCTGCGTGAGCGGGACGGCGGGGATGAACTGGTGGTCGGTGAAGCCCACGAGCCGGTCCTCCTCGATGTACTCCCGCACCCCCTGCAGGGCCGGGTCCTCGTTCTGCACGCCCTCGAGGCAGGGGATGGCGACCTGCTCGTCGGCGTAGCGCTCGAGCCGCTCGGGCTCCATGAGGAAGGCGACGAAGTCACGGGCCTCCTCGGGCACGTCGGTGTCGCGCCCGACGGTGAGGACGACGTCGACGCCAGAGACCAGCGTCGTCTCGGCCGGGTCGTCGGTCCCCGGCAGCGCGAAGGAGCCGATCTGGAATTCGGGCTCGAACGACCGGATCTGCGGCACGGCGTAGCTGCCGAGCAGCAGCATCGCCGACTCGCCCTCCGCGAAGGCGCGCGTGCCGTCGACGTAGTTCGCGGCGCCGACGTTGGGCTGGGTGTACTCGAAGAGCGTCGCGAGCTTCTCCCACGCCTCCCGCCAGCCCTCGGCGAAGGTCGTGTCGCCCGCGAAGCGCGCCTCGAAGAACCCGTCCGGTGCGGTCTGCGCCGTCAGCGGCGCCATCGGCGACTGCGCGGTCCACGCGTCGGCGAGCATGCCGTAGAAGGGCGTGACGCCCTCCCCCTCGAAGTACTCGGCCGTCTCGACGAGCTCGTCGAAGGTGAGCGGCACCTCGCGGTCGTGCTCCTCGAACAGGTCGACGTTGTAGAGGACGCCGCTGGCGTTGGCGGCGAAGGGGACCCCGTCGACCGCGCCGGGCTCGCTCTGCCCGAGCTCCTGCACGACGTCGAGGTAGCCGGGCGTCACATCGGCCACGACCGGCATGTCCGCGAGGTCGGCGAAGATGCCCGCCGAGGCCAGCTCGCCGTACGTGCCGTTGGCGTTGAGCGTCATGACGTCGGGCACGTCGCCCTTGACGAGCCTCGTCCGCAGCGCGGTCTCCGCGTCCGGCACGTTGTCGACGACCACGTCGACGCCCGGGTTGGCCGCCTCGAAGTCGGCGGCCGCCTCCTCGAAGAAGGCGACCGCCTCGGGCTTGAACTGGAAGAAGACGAGCTCGGTGCGACCCGCGGACCCGGCGCAGCCGGACACGGCGAGCGCGAGCACGGCGAGCGCGACCGGTGCGCTGCGGTTCCCCATGGTCGACCCCCTCGTCGACGCGTGCGCCCGGCCGACCGGCCGGACGCGTCACGGTCTACGCCAACCGGACGAAGGCGGCAATTCGACGCTGCGGATGGCGGGCGGGCCCGACGGCGTTGCACCGGCCGTGACGGACTACGGCCACGACCTGCTCTTCGGTTCCTTCCTCACCCCGACGGCGGAGAACCCCGAGCAGGTGCTCGCGCTCACGACCCTCAGCGAGCAGCTGGGGCTCGACCTCGTGACCGTGCAGGACCACCCGTACCAGGCGCGGTTCCTCGACACCTGGACGCTGCTGTCGTACCTCGCGGCACGCACCGACCGGGTCTCGCTCGTGCCGAACGTCGCGAACCTGCCGCTGCGCCAGCCCGCGGTCCTCGCCCGCTCCGCGGCGAGCCTCGACCTGCTGACGGGGGGGCGCGTCGAGCTCGGCCTCGGCGCGGGGGCGTTCTGGGACGCGATCGTCGCGATGGGCGGCGAGCGGCTCACGCCGGGTCAGGCCGTCACGGCGCTGGAGGAGGCGATCGGCGTCGTCCGGGCGCTGTGGGACACCGGCGCGCGCTCGGCGCGGGTCGACGGCACGCACCACCGCCTCGCGGGCGCCCACCCCGGCCCGGCGCCGGCGCACGACATCGGGGTGTGGGTCGGCGGCTACAAGCCGCGCATGCTCGGCCTCGTCGGCCGCCTCGCCGACGGCTGGCTGCCGAGCGCGCCGTACGCACCGCCGGAGCAGCTCGCCGACATGAACGCGCGCATCGACGAGGCCGCCGTCGCCGCGGGCCGCGACCCGGCCGCCGTCCGCCGGCTGTACAACGTCGGCGGCGGCTTCCACGGCCGCGGCGAGGGCTTCCTCGACGGACCGTCGCACGTGTGGGTCGAGCAGCTCGCCGAGCTCGCGCTCGTCGACGGCATGAGCGGCTTCGTCGTCATGGGCGACCAGCCGGACACCCTCCGCCGGTTCGCGGAGGAGGTCGCGCCCGGTGTCCGCGAGCTCGTGGCCGCCGAGCGCCGGCAGCGCGCCGAGCGGCCCGCACCGCCCACCTCCGCACGGGACCGGGCGGACACCCCGGTCGAGCCGGCGCCCGGGACGGTCGACCCCACCGGTCCCACCGGCTCGCCGGCCACCGACCTGCCGAGCGGCCTCGGCGTGCGCCCGACCCCGGACGACGGCGTGCGGCTCAGCGAGGAGCGGGTGTGGGACGAGACGGCCCGCCCGGCCGTCGTCGCCCCGGACCCCGACCGCGCGTACACCGCCCACGAGCAGGCGGCCGGGCAGCACCTCGTCGACGTGCACGACCACCTGCGCCGCGAGCTCGCACAGCTGCGCGACCTCGTCGACCAGGTGACGACCGGCGCGGTCGACCCGGGTGAGGCGCGCAGCCACGTCGCGACCATGACGATCCGGCAGAACCGCTGGACGGTCGGCACGTACTGCGTGCAGTACTGCCGGGTCGTCACGGGCCACCACACGCTGGAGGACGAGAGCGTCTTCCCGCACCTGCGGCGCGCCGAGACGGCGCTCGGCCCCGTGCTGGACCGGCTGCAGGAGGAGCACCACGCGATCCACGACGTGCTCGAGCGGGTGGACCGCGCGCTCGTCGCCTTCGTGGCCGACCCGGACGGCCCGCAGCGGCTCGCCGACGCGGTCGACCTGCTCACCGACACGCTGCTGTCGCACCTGTCGTACGAGGAGCGCCAGCTCGTGGAGCCGCTGGCGCGCCACGGCTTCTACTAGGCGACGGGCTCCGCGACGGGGTCGTCGCCGACCGCGGCCGCGCTCGTGCGCCCGAGGCGTCGGCTGCCGCGCCACGCGAGGACACCGACCCCGACGACGAGCAGCACGTCGCCCACGCTGAAGGTGTTGGCCAGGGGCATCGGCTCCGGCCACGCGAAGACGTCGCCGAGCCACCACAGGACCGGGTCCTCGACGTAGCCGGAGTTGAGGAACTCCACGTCCGGGTCGAAGCCCGCGGCGCGCTCCGCGGCGGGCGAGGCGGGCAGCACCCCGCCGTTGAGCGCGATGGTCACCCCGTTGCACGCGGCACCGAGCGACACGACCCACAACCCGGCCACGCGGCGGTTGAGCCACAGGAACAGCCCCGCGACGACGTAGGTGACGACGTGGAGCACGGGGGCCGCGGCGCCGAGGGGCGCCTCGATGACGACGACCTGGGCCGCGAGCGCCCCGAAGGCGAGCCACGGCGCGCGCCAGCGACGGTCGACGAGGGCGGGCATGCGCCGCGCGACCAGCGGCGACAGCAGCACGAGGAGGGCGGCGACGACGAGGATCACGCGCCGCCCCCGACCTCGGTGCCGGTGCCGGCGCGGGCCTCGGAGTCCAGGCGCAGCAGGATCTCCGGGCCGGGGCACGGGCGGCCGTGGAACCAGCCCTGCGCGGTGTCGCAGCCGAGCTCGACGAGCGCGGCGCTGGTGGCGGCGTCCTCGACGCCCTCCGCGACGACCCGCAGGCCGAGCTCGCGGGCCATGGTGACGGTCGAGCGCACGATGATGAGGTCCTCCGGCCTGGTCGCCATGTCGACGACGAAGGAGCGGTCGATCTTGAGCTCGTCGATGTCGAGCCGCTTGAGGTAGCTGAGCGAGGCGTGGCCCGTGCCGTAGTCGTCGACGGCGATGGCGACGCCGAGCCGGCGCAGCTCGCGGACGACGCGGTCGACCCGGACGGGGTCGGACAGGATTCCCGTCTCCGTCACCTCGATGACCAGGGCGCTCGCGGGCACGCCGTGCCGCACCAGCGTCTCGTGCACCAGCGGCGGCAGGGCGAGGTCGGACAGCTGCCGGGCCGCGACGTTGACGGCCACCCGCACGTCGTGCCCGGCCGCGTGCCACCCGGCGAGCTCGGCGAGGGCGGCGTCGAGCACGAAGGCGGTGAGCCGCGGCATCATGCCGGCGTTCTCCGCGAGCGGGACGAACAGGTCCGGCGGCAGGTCTCCGCGGCGCTCGTGGTGCCAGCGGACGAGCGCCTCCACCCCGACGGTGCGCCCGTCGGCGACCCGCACCTGCGGCTGGTAGGCGACGTCGAGGGCGTCGTCGTCGAGCGCGACGCTGAGGTCGTCGATGAGCTGGAGCCGGTCGACGGAGTTGACGTCCTCCTCGGGGGCGTACACCGCCCACCGGCCCCGCTCCGCCTTCGCGTCGTACAGCGCGACGTCGGCGTTCTTCATGAGCTCCGCGGGCGTCGTGCCGTGGTCCGGCGCCGCGGCGACGCCGGCGCTCGCGCGCACGAGCAGGCGGAGGTCGCCGACGAGCACGGCCTCGTCGAAGGCGTCGAGCAGGGCGCGGGTGACCCCCTCCACGTCGCGGAGCGAGCCGGGCACGACGACGGCGAACTCGTCGCCGCCCAGGCGTGCGACCGTGCCGCGGTCGTCGACGCTCGCGCTCAGCCGGTTCGCGACCTGCCGCAGCAGCTCGTCGCCGACCGGGTGCCCGAGCGTGTCGTTGACGTCCTTGAAGTGGTCGAGGTCGAGGAGCACGAGCCCCGGCCCGGGGGTGCCGTCCTCGCTCGCGTGGTGCAGGGCGCGCTGCAGCCGCGTGCGGAGCAGCTCGCGGTTGCCGAGCCCGGTCAGCGGGTCGTGCAGCGCCTCCTGCTCGCGCCGGGTGACCTCCGCGGCCGTGCGGTGCAGCACCGCGACCGGCACCGCGAGCAGCGCGATGAACACGCTGCCGGCCTGCAGGCCCATCGCGGCGAGCGGCGCGACGGCGACGAGCATGACCTGGACGGTCATGGTGAAGCGGATGTCCGACAGCACGACGCGGGCGTAGGGCTGGCCGGTCGAGGTCGCGACGGCGGCGGCGACGAGGCACTGGTTGACGACGACGAACACGACACCGGC
This sequence comes from Aquipuribacter sp. SD81, assembly GCF_037153975.1. Lineage (NCBI taxonomy): Bacteria > Bacillati > Actinomycetota > Actinomycetes > Micrococcales > Intrasporangiaceae > Aquipuribacter > Aquipuribacter sp. SD81. Next base: position 9,433 of record NZ_JBBAYJ010000016.1, on the reverse strand, counting down.
GACGAGCAGCGGCAGGACGAGCCCGGCCGTCATCTGCACGCGCGCACCGGTGAGCGGGACGCCGGCGAGCAGGGCGAAGGCGACCCAGGCGCCGGCGAGGGAGAGCACGTACTGCCCGGCGTTGAAGAGGACCCGGTCCGGGTCGCGCCGGGCGATGGCGTCGTCGACGAGCGAGGCGAGCAGCAGCACGACCACGGCGAGACCGAGCCCGCCGACCGCGAGCACCGGCAGGACGAAGGACAGCGACAGCGTGACGTGGTCGACGTCGTCGCCGCGGGACACGGCGATCGGACGGACCTCGCCGATGAGGACGAGCAGCGCCAGCAGGGCGAACCCGACCGGGTGCACGAGCACCGCGGACCAGTCCTGCGACAGGACGGACATGACAGCGACCGCGGTCCCGAGGACCGCGGTCACTGTGGCCAGCACCGCGTAGCGGGTGAGCCGGAGCCGCGTCAGGGCTGCTCCCTCAGGGGGCCGTCCGGCTCAGCCGAACTTCTTCGGCGCGCCGACGACGGCGACGACGGCGAGGACGGTCGTGGTGGCGGCGGCGAGACGCACGTACGCCTCGTCCTTGGAGAGGGTGAACTTCTTCATGGCGAGACCTCCGGTCGTAGTGAGCGACCGCTGTGGTCGCGTCAGGCGGGTCTTTCGGCCGCAGGGGCGGCGTCACCACGTACTTCGGTCAGCATGGCACCGAGGTTGAGCCCCCGGTAGCAGAATGTCACGCGCAGTGAGGATCTCGTGCCCGGCGCGGCGGGTCAGGAGGCCGTGACCCGGCTGTCACCGGTGTAGACCGTGAAGCGCCCGCCCCGGCTGAAGCCGACGAGCGTCATGCCCGCGTCCTCCGCGAGCTCGACCGCGAGCGAGGACGGCGCCGAGACCGCCGCCAGCACCGGCACCCCCGCGAGCCGCGCCTTCTGCACGAGCTCGAACGAGGCCCGACCGCTCACCTGCAGCACGTGCCCGGCCAGCGGCAGCCGGCCCTCGCGCAGCGCCCAGCCCACGACCTTGTCGACGGCGTTGTGGCGGCCGACGTCCTCGCGCAGCACGACGAGCGTGCCCTCGGCGGTGAACAGCCCGGCGGCGTGGACCCCGCCGGTGCGGTCGAACACCCCCTGCGAGGCGCGCAGGGTGTCGGGCAGGCCGGCGAGCACGTCCGCGCGCACGGCGGTCGCGTCGGCGGCGACGTCGAAGCGGGCGACCTTGTCGACGGCCTCGAGGGAGGCGCTGCCGCACACCCCGCAGGCCGACGTCGTGAAGACGTGCCGCTCGAGCGAGGGGTCCGGCGGCGGCACGTGCGGCGCGAGCCGCACGTCGACCGCGGCCCCCATCGCCTGCACCGACGACAGGTCGTCGGGCGCGGCGACGACACCCTCCCCCGCGAGGAACCCGATGGCGAGGTCGACGTCGTGCCCGGGCGTCCGCATCGTCACGCTGAACGGCCGCCCGCCGAGGCGCACCTCGAGCGGCTCCTCGACGGCGAGGGTGTCCGGGCGGGCGGACACCGTCGCGGTGCTGGTGTCGTGGCGGACCACGCGCCGCCGGACCGTCATGGGCACCCGGCGAGTATCCGGTGCGGTCGCGCGGACCGCACGACCCGACCGTTCGTCGTGCCAGGACGACCGTTCGTCGCACGGACGACCGTCCGGCTGGCGATCACGGCGCTTCCGACATTCCTTCGGCGGTTGAACGCTGAGCCACCTCGCCTGTGACCAGGGTTCACCTGATCCCCCGACCCGAGGAGCGACGATGCTTCGAGTGCTCGACCGCGACCGGACGGTCGCCGGACCCGGCTTCAACCGCTGGCTGGTGCCCCCCGCCGCGCTGGCCGTCCACCTGTCGATCGGCCAGGTCTACGCCTTCAGCGTCTTCAACGCGCCGCTCGAGGAGCGCTTCGACGCGAGCGCGTCGGCGGTGTCGACCATCTTCTCGATCGCGATCGTCATGCTCGGCCTCACCGCCGCGTTCGGCGGCACGTGGGTCGAGCGCAACGGCCCCCGGAAGACCATGGCCGCCTCCGCCGCCGCGTGGGTGCTCGGCTTCCTCGTGAGCGCGCTCGGCATCGCCAGCGGCCAGCTGTGGCTCGTGTACCTGGGCTACGGCGTGCTCGGCGGCGTCGGGCTCGGTCTGGGCTACATCTCCCCGGTCTCGACGCTCATCAAGTGGTTCCCCGACCGCCCCGGTCTCGCGACCGGTCTGGCGATCATGGGCTTCGGCGGCGGCGCGCTCATCGCGAGCCCGCTGAGCAGCCGCCTGCTCAACGCCTACGGCGACGGCGACCTCGTGGCCGGCCTCGTCCCGACCTTCCTCACCCTCGGCGTCGTCTACCTCGTGCTCATGGCGCTGGGCGCCTACGTCGTCCGCGTGCCGGCCGCGGACTGGCGCCCCGCGGGGTGGACCCCGCCGGTGGCGACGGGGGAGCCGAGCATGCGCACCACCGCCGACGTCACCGCGCGCAGCGCGATCCGCACCCCGCAGTTCTGGCTGCTGTGGGTCGTGCTGTTCTGCAACGTGACCGCGGGCATCGGCATCCTCGCCCAGGCGTCGCCGATGGTGCAGGCCTTCTCCGGCGTCGAGGCCGCGGCCGCCGCCGGCTTCGTGAGCCTGCTGAGCCTGGCGAACATGGCCGGGCGGATCGTGTGGTCGTCGACCTCCGACGTCATCGGCCGCAAGAACACGTACATGATGTACCTCGGCGTCGGGGCGCTGCTGTACCTCGGGGTCGCGCTGCTCGGGCCGTCCTCGCTCGTGCTGTTCGTGCTGCTGACGATCGTCATCCTCAGCTTCTACGGCGGCGGCTTCGCGACCATCCCGGCGTACCTCAAGGACCTCTTCGGCGGGCTGCAGGTCGGCGCGATCCACGGCCGGCTCCTCACGGCGTGGTCGGCGGCCGGTATCGCGGGGCCGTACATCGTGAGCGGCATCCAGGACGTGCAGACCGCGCGCGGCGCCGAGGGCGCCGACCTCTACCTGCTCTCGCTCTACATCATGGTCGGCGTGCTGGTCGTCGGCTTCGTCGCGAACCTGCTCGTGCGGCCCGTCGACGCCCGCTTCCACGAGCCCACCGAGCGAGCCGCCGAGCGCGACGACGTCGCCCTCGCCGGCGAGCGCTGACCCCACGACGAGAGGACGAGACACCATGAGCGACGGAGACAGCGTGCCGAGCGACGGGGACAGCGCGTCGAGCGGCGAGCGGACCGCAGCCGTGTTCCTCTGGGTCGTGGTCGGCGCCGGGCTCGTGTACGGCGTCGCCGAGACCGTCAGCAGGGTCACCCAGCTCTTCGGATAGGAGACGACGACCGTGGCGACGAGCGCACCGCGCGAGGACTTCACCGACGACGGCATGGCGGTCGGCGCACCCAAGACGTGGGCGGCCGGCGTCCCGGGGGTGTACCACGCCCTCGAGCTGTCGTGGAAGCAGATGGGCACGACCCGGACGGTCCGCACCCTGCGCCTGCTCAACCAGAAGCAGGGCTTCGACTGCCCCGGCTGCGCGTGGCCGGACCCGGACCACCGGTCCCCGGCGGAGTTCTGCGAGAACGGCGCGAAGGCCGTGGCGGAGGAGGCGACGGTCCGCCGCATCGGCCCGGAGTTCTTCGCCGAGCACGACGTCGACGACCTGGCGGGGCGCTCGGACTGGTGGCTCGGCCAGCAGGGGCGCCTCACCCACCCCGTCGTCAAGCGCAGCGGGTCCCGGCACTACGAGGCGATCTCGTGGGAGGACGCCTTCCGCGCGATCGGCGCGGCGCTCGGCGCCCTCGACGACCCGGACGAGGCGGTCTTCTACACGTCGGGGCGCACGAGCAACGAGGCCGCCTTCCTGTGGCAGCTCTTCGCCCGCGGCTTCGGGACCAACAACCTGCCCGACTGCTCGAACATGTGCCACGAGTCGTCCGGCTCGGCCCTCAGCGAGACGATCGGCGTCGGCAAGGGCTCGGTGCAGCTAGAGGACCTCCACGGCGCCGACCTCGTCGTGGTGGCCGGGCAGAACCCCGGCACGAACCACCCGCGCATGCTGAGCGCGCTGGAGAGGGCGAAGGAGAACGGCGCCGTCGTCGTCGCCGTCAACCCGCTGCCCGAGGCGGGGCTGCTGAAGTTCCGCAACCCGCAGAAGCCCGTCGGCGTCCTCACCGGCACCGACCTCGCCGACGACTACCTGCAGGTGCGCGTCGGCGGCGACATGGCGCTGTTCCAGGCCGTCGGGGCGCTGCTGCTGCAGAAGGAGGCCGAGCAGCCGGGCAGCGTCCTGGACCACGCCTTCCTCGAGGAGCACACGAGCGGCGTCGAGGACTACCGCGCGCACCTCGCGTCGCTGGACTGGGACGAGGTGCTGACCGCGACCGGGCTGACGCGGGCGGAGATCGAGCAGCTCGCCGAGCGCTTCGCCTCGAGCGGGCGGACCGTCGTGTGCTGGGCGATGGGCCTCACCCAGCACCAGCACTCGGTCGCGACCCTGCGCGAGGTCGTCAACGTGCTGCTCCTGCAGGGCAACATCGGACGCCCGGGCGCGGGTGTGTGCCCCGTGCGCGGGCACAGCAACGTGCAGGGCGACCGCACGATGGGCATCTTCGAGCGGATGCCGGACTGGTTCCACGACCGCATCGACGAGGAGTTCCGCTTCACCTCCCCGCGCGTGCACGGCTACGACACGGTCGCGGCCATCGAGGCGATGCGCGACGGCAAGGCGAAGGTGTTCATGGCGATGGGCGGCAACTTCGTGCGCGCGACGCCGGACTCCGCCGTCACCGAGCGCGCCCTGCGCTCGTGCGCCCTCACCGTGCAGGTGTCGACGAAGCTCAACCGCTCCCACGCCGTCGTGGGCGACACCGCGATCATCCTGCCGACCCTCGGCCGGACCGAGCGGGACGAGCAGCGCACGGGCGAGCAGGTCGTGACGGTCGAGGACTCGATGAGCGCGGTGCACGCGAGCCGAGGCACGCTGCGCCCCGCGTCGCGGCACCTGCTGAGCGAGGTCGCCATCGTCTGCCGGCTCGCGCGCGAGGTGCTCGGCGACCGTCTCGCCGCGGACTGGCAGGCCTTCGAGGACGACTACCGGACCATCCGGGCGGCGATCGAGCGCGTGGTGCCGGGCTTCGAGGACTACGAGGCGAAGATCGCCCACCCGGGCGGGTTCGTGCTGCCGCACGCCGCGCGCGAGCGCCGGTGGAACACCGCGTCCGGGCGGGCGACGTTCACGGCGAACGAGCTTCAGTACCCGCGCGTCCCCGCCGGTCGGCTGCTGCTGCAGACGCTGCGCAGCCACGACCAGTTCAACACGACGATCTACGGCCTCGACGACCGTTACCGCGGCATCAAGGGCGGGCGCCGCGTGGTCTTCGTCAACCCGGCCGACCTCGCCGAGCTCGGGCTCGCCGACGGCGAGCACGTCGACATCGTGTCGGAGTACACCGACGGCGAGCGCGTCGCGGAGGACTTCCGCATCGTCTCCTACGACACCGCGCGCGGCTGCGCGGCCGCGTACTACCCCGAGACGAACGTGCTCGTGCCGCTCGACCACAAGGCCGACGTGAGCCGCACCCCGGCCAGCAAGTCCGTCGTCGTGCGGCTGCAGGCCCGGCAGCCCGCGCCGGTCGCCGTGGGCGACGGCACGCTCGTCGGCTCGTGACGAGCGCCGCACCGGACACGGCCCGGCAGCCCGCCGGACCGGGCCCGGTGCGGCACCACGCCGGCGTCGACGTCGCCGGGGCCCGGCGGGCCGCGGCGGAGGTGGGGCGGTCGGTGGCCGCCCCGGCGACGACGCTGCCGCTCGCGGAGTGCCTGGGCGCGGTGCTCGCGGAGCCGCTGCGCGCGCTCGTCGACGCCCCCGCCGCCGACACCTCCGCCATGGACGGGTTCGCGGTGCGGGGGCCCGGGTCGTGGCGTGTGCGTGCACGGGTGCTCGCGGGCGCCACGCCGTCGGCGCCGCTCGGCGACGGCGACGCCGCGGAGGTGGCGACGGGCGCCGTCGTGCCTGCGGGCACCGAGCGGGTCCTGCCCGCCGAGGACGTCGACGCCGACGGCGGGCGGGTCGCGGTGCGGGGGGCCCTGCCGGCGCGCCGGCACGTCCGCGCGCGGGGCGAGCAGGTGACGGCCGGCACGGTGCTGCTGCCCGCCGGGCACCGGGTCGCCCCGGCGACCCTTGGCCTCGCCGCGAGCGCGGGCGCCGACGCGCTGACGGTGCGGACCCCGACGAGGGTGGCGGTGCTCCTCACCGGCGACGAGGTCGTCACCCACGGCGTCCCCGCGCCGGGCGAGGTGCGCGACGCCGTGGGCCCGTCGCTCCCGGGGCTGGTCGCCCACCTCGGCGGCCGGCTCGTGCACCGCTCTCGCAGCGACGACGCCGTCGAGCAGCTCCACCCCGCGCTGGAGTCGCTGCTCGCGGTCGAGGCCGACGTGGTCATGACGTGCGGCATGGCCGGCGCCGGGCCCGCCGACCACCTGCGGCCGTGGCTGCGCCGGGTCGGGGCGCGGCTCGTCGTCGACGGCGTGGCCGTCCGGCCCGGTCACCCGATGCTGCTGGCCGTCCTGCCCGACGGCCGCCCGCTCGTCGGGCTGCCCGGCAACCCGCTCGCCGCCGTCGCGGCGCTGCTCGTGCTGCTCGGCCCGCTGCTCGCGGGCGCGACGGGACGGGCCCCGGCGACGGGGCCGAGGGCCTCGCTCGCGGGTGAGGTGCCGTCGGGCCGGCCGGTGACGGCCCTCGTGCCCGTGCGCTGGGCAGGCGCCCCGGGGGTCGTGGAGCCGGCCGGGCCCGCCGGACCGGCCCAGCTGTGGGGTCTCGCGTGCGCCGACGCCGTCGCGGTGGTGCCCTCGGGCGGCAGCGACGACGTCGAGCTGCTGCTGCTGCCCTGAGGCAGCCTCCCGCGACGCCCATGGCGGCCACGACGACACAGCCACCGGTGGTCAGGTGCGCCCAGGGACGCCGGAGCCCGTCGGTTGTGTCGTCGTGGCCGTACCGCGCGCCGCGCCGGGGTGCCAGGATCGGCCCGTGCACACGTTCGACGTGGTTGCGGGCGCGGGCAGCCTCACCCCGCCCGACGCGACCGTGCGCCTGCCGCACCGCTGGACCGACGGCGGGGTCGGGGTGGTCGCGGACTTCACCGGGGCGCACCTGCTCCACCTGTCCGTCGCGGGCTGCGTCCTCAACGACTGCTACCGCGAGGCGGCGGCGCTCGGCGTGCCGCTCGCCGGGGTCCGCGTCGAGGCGGGCGGCGGCTTCGACGAGCAGTGGGCCTCGACCGGCGTCACCTTCACGGTCTCCGTCGACTCCCCCGCCGACGGGGCCGACGTGACCCGGCTGCTCGCCCGGGTCGACGAGGTCGCGGAGATCCCGCGGGCGCTGCGGGCGGGGGCGCCCGTGCGTCGCGCCCCCTGAGCCGGCTCTGCGACCGACCACAGCGACACAACGAACGGCCCCCGGTGGCATGGGAGCGCACCGGGGGCCGTCCGAGGTGTCGTCGTGGCCGGAGCGGGGGTCCGGCCGTGCGGGTCAGCGGACGACGATGCTGAGCCGGCCCGTGCCGTAGCGGCCGATCTCGAGGGTGATGTCGTCGCGCGGGGCCGTCCGGACGGCGAGCTCCCGGACGTCGGGGCGCAGCTCGTCGTCCGGGCCGAAGGCGGTGTAGAGCTTGAGGTGCGGGGCGTTCGGCAGGTTGAACAGCGACGCGAAGATGTTGAGCACCTCGTAGCAGTTCTCGTACAGCGTCTGCGGCAGCTCGCGGGCCTCGACCGCGTCCTGCGCGACGGCGGGCGGCACGAGACCCAGGGCCGCGCCGCTGTAGGCGGCGAGCTCGAGGTCGAACATGACGATCGCGCGCGTCTCGAGCGAGGCGTCGACGTAGAGCCCGACGACGGCACCCGAGGCGCCGCCGACCGCCACCGGCTCCGCACCCGAGGAGATCTCGATCTCCCGGCCGGTGAGGTCGGCGAACAGGTCGCGGATCGGCTTGAGGTGCGGGACCGGGACGGGCGCCGGGCCCTTGGGGGTGAGGACGAGGCTCACAGCACACCCGCCAGGGTCTCCGCGAACGTGTCGGCGTCGAACGGCTTGGCGATGAGGAACAGCGCCCCGGCGGCGGCGGCGCGGTCGCGCATCTCGGTCGAGCCCTCGCTCGTGACGAAGCCGAACGGCGTCGCGTCCCCGCGGGCGCGCAGGTGCGACAGGAAGTCGATGCCCGTGAGCTCGGGCATGTTCCAGTCCGACAGCACGAGGTCGGGCCGCTCGGCGGCGACCACGTCGAGGCCCTCGGCCCCGTTCGTGGCCTCGACCACGTCGACGCCGTCGAAGCCGGCCTGGCGGAGGGTGCGGACGACGATCTGCCGCATGACGCGGGAGTCGTCGCAGACGAGAACCTTCATGACAGGGAGTCCTTGTGCTCGGTGGGGCGGGGCAGGTGGACGGGCTCGGCGTGGGACACCGTCACGAGGACGGCGTGCTCCCCCCACTGCAGCGCGGCGACGACCTCACCGGAGGTCGTGCCGGGCAGCAGCCCGGGTGCGGTGACGGCGGGCAGACCGAGCCGGTGGTCGTCGGCGAGGACGGCCTTGAGGTTGCCGCCGACCATGTTGGTGATCTCACCGGTCGCGTCGAGGACGTCGTCGACCGCGACCTCGTCGGCGCCGAGTCCGAGCATGCGGGCGGCGAGCTCGCGGGCCGCCTCGCCGGCCAGCGCGACGTGGACGACGGCGTCGAGCGCGCCCACGATGTCGACGCGCCCGACGACCGGGTCGGGCAGCTCGTCGGCGCCGGGGACGTCCCAGCGCTCGAGCAGCTCGACCTCGGCGTCGACGAACGACGCCCACACCGCCTGCGTGAGCTCGACGACGACGGCCGGGTCGACGTGGTCGGCGAGCGCGGGCAGGTCGCCCGTGGCCGTGCTCACGACGCCACCGCGGCGGGCACGAGCCCGAGGTAGCGGAGCTTGTCGGCCATCGCGTCGGCGGTGAACGGCTTGATGAGGTACTCGTGGGCACCCGCGGCGAGGGCCCGGACGATCTGCGAGTGCTCGGACTCCGTCGTCACCATCATGAGCGTGACGTCGCGCCACCGGCGGTCGGCGCGGATCGCCGACACGAGCTGCAGCCCGTCCATGACCGGCATGTTCCAGTCGACGCACGCGAGCACCGGCACCTGCCCGTCCGCCGTGAGCCGCTCGAGCTCCGCGAGCGCGGTGGCGCCGTGGTCGGCCTCGACGGGCGTGAAGCCGAGCGGGCTGAGGATGGACGAGACGATGCGGCGCATCGCGCGCGAGTCGTCGACGACGAGGGCGTGCATCAGCGGCCTCCGGGGATGGTCGTCGTGCCGGTGGGCGACGGGGGGATCGGACGGGGGGTGGGCAGGGGCGGGACGGTGCCGGGTGCGGCCGCGGAGGGCCGGGCGAGGGGTGCGGCGGGTCGGCTGGGCGGAGCCGCGGGGCGGGTCGGGGCGAGGGGG